>JAQGKJ010000243.1 GCA_028290165.1 Bradyrhizobium sp.
GCAGGACGTCATTCAGGCGATCCAGCAGCAGAGCCAGCAGGTCACCGCGGGCCAGGTCGGCGCGCCGCCGACGCCGGCGGAACAGGCGTTTCAGGATACGCTGAACGTCACCGGCCGGCTCGACGACGCCGGCGAATTCGAGAATGAGATCGTCAAGACCGGCAACAATGGCGACGTCACCCGCGTTCGCGACGTCGGAAGGGTTCAACTCGGAGCGCAGACATATAGCCAGATATTTTCGCTCAACAAGCAGCCTGCCACCGGCATCGGCGTATTCCAATCGCCCGGCGCCAACGCGCTCGAGGTCGAGAAAGCGGTCGGCAAGAAGATGGCGGCGCTTGCGGCCCAGTTCCCGCAGGACATCAACTACGACACGCCGTTCGATACCACCAAGTTCGTCTCGGCATCGATCAATGAAGTCTACAAGACGCTGATCGAAGCCGGCGCCCTCGTCCTGGTGGTGATCCTGATCTTCCTGCAGGACTGGCGCGCGATGCTGGTGCCGGCGACCACGGTGCCGGTGACGATCATCGGCGCGTTCGCCGCGATGGCCGCGCTCGGCTTCACCGTCAATATCTCGACCTTGTTTGCGATCGTGCTTTCGATCGGCATCGTGGTCGACGACGCCATCGTCGTGGTCGAGGGCGCGGCCCATAATATCGAGAAGGGCATGTCGGGCCATGACGCGGCGATCGCGGCGATGGATGCGCTGTTCGCGCCGATCATCGGCATCACGCTGGTGTTGATCTCGGTGTTCCTGCCGTCGTCCTTTCTGCCGGGATTGACGGGAAGGATGTACTCGCAATTCGCGCTGGTGATCGCCGCGACCGCGCTTCTGAGCGCCGTCAATGCCGCCACGCTGAAGCCGACGCAGTGCGCGTTGTGGCTGCGCCGGCCGGCGCCGCCACAACAACGCAACTTCTTCTATCGTGGCTTCAACGCGGTCTATGACCGCCTCGAGCGCGGCTATGGCGGCTTGATCGGCCGCATGACCGCGCACAGTAATCTGTCGGTGATCTCAGCGCTGATCCTGATCGGCATCGCCGGTTACGGCCTGTCGCGGGTGCCGACCGGTTTTATTCCGATCGAGGATCAGGGCTATTTGCTGGTGGCCGCGCAGTTGCCCGATGGCGCCGCGCTCGATCGCACCCAGCGCGTGCTCGACCGGGTCAGCGAAATCGCCGGCAAGACGCCGGGCGTCGAGCAGGTGATCAGCATCGCCGGCATATCGGCGCTCGACAATTCATCGAGCCTTGCCAATGCCGGGGTCGCCTATCTGATCCTGAAGGAGTGGAGCGAGCGTGGCCCGGGCCAGGATCTGCGCTCGCTGTTTGTCGGATTGAACGAGAAGATGGCGGACATCCCGGAGGCGCGGATTCTGGTGGTTCCGCCGCCGCCGATCCAGGGCATCGGCAACGCCGCCGGCTTCGCCATGCAAATCCAGTTGCGCGACGGCAATTCCGATTTCGGCAAATTGCAGGCTATCGCCGGCGCCATCGTCGCCAATGCACAGACCCAAAGCGCGCTGCAGCGGGTCAGCTCGTCATTCCGTTCGATGGTGCCGCAATTCGATGTCGAGGTCGACCGCATCAAGACCCAGACCCTGCATGTCACCACCGACCAGGTATTTTCGACGCTGGCCTCCTATCTCGGATCATCCTACGTCAACCAGTTCACCAAATTCGGCCGCACCTTCCAGGTCTACGCCCAGGCGGATGCCCAGTATCGCCTGACCCCGCGCGACATTGAAAAACTGATGGTGCGCAACAGCCAGGGCGACATGGTCCCGCTCGGCACGGTCGCGACCATCACGCCGTCGGTCGGCCCTTCGCTGATCAGCCTGTACAATCTCTATCCGTCGGCAACCGTCATTGGCCTGCCGGCCCAGGGCTACAGCTCCGGCCAGTCGATGGCGCTGATGGAAGAGATCGCCGGCAAGACCTTGCCGCCGGGCACCGGCTATGAGTGGACGGCGATGTCGTACCAGGAGAAGGTCGTCGGCGGCCAAATCTACTACACGTTCGGCCTTGCCCTGCTGCTGGTGTATCTGGTGCTGGCCGGACAATATGAAAGCTGGTACGCGCCGATCTCGGTGATCCTGGCGGTACCGCTCTCGCTGCTCGGCCCGATGGCGGTCCTGACCGCTTTACGGATCGAGAACAATCTCTATACCCAGATCGGGATCATCCTGCTGATCGCGTTGTCGGCCAAGAACGCCATTCTGATCGTCGAAGTGGCGCTCGAGCTTCATGTGCGCGACCGCAAGCCGCTGCTCGAGTCCGCGGTCGAGGCGGCGCGGGCGCGATTCCGCCCGATCCTGATGACCTCCTTCGCCTTCATCCTCGGCGTGGTGCCGCTGGTGCTTGCGACCGGCGCCGGCGCCAGCGCCCGCAAGTCGATCGGCATCACCGTGTTCTCGGGAATGATCGCCTCGACCTGCCTTGCCGTGCTGTTCGTCCCGACCTTTTTTGTCGTGGTGCAGCGGTTCGAGAACTGGCTCGCGCAGCGCGGGGCAAAGGCACCCGATGCACCGGCGGCCTCGCAGGCCGGCCCTTAAGCGATTTGCATGGCCGCGGGCCTTGCGGGTCGCCTTGGCCTCAACGCCTCCCCAACCCAGGGTACGTAGATTTGCGGGTTCGCGCTCGAACGATAACCTTCCGTTCACCATGAGCATAATTCGCGGAGATCGTTTCGGCAAACGCCCCCGGCCGGCAAGTAGGCTTATACCTTTACTGCTTAGTCATGGCTGAGGAGAGGCTTTCGCCGCATGCAGCCCAAGCATCGCGGCGTAAATGTAGTGAAGCGTATGTATACCGCACGGCTTGTCGTCCTGACCATCGCGCTCAGTGCCGGCGGCGTTGCCGCATATCTTGCGAGCAGGTCCGACAGCGAGCCGCTGCCATCCGTGCCGGTCGCGCAACTGCAAACCGTGGACGTTCTGGTGGCGAAGTCCGACATCGGCCTCGGTCAGACCGTCAAGCCTGAAGACATGCAGTGGCAGAGTTGGCCGGCAGCGACCGCAAGCAGCACTTTCATTCGCCGCACCGAACGCGCCGACGCCAGCATCCAGATTGCCGGCTCGATCGCGCGCGCGCCCTTCATCGCGGGTGAGCCGATCCGGGATTTGAAACTGGTGAAGGCCAA
>JAQGKJ010000250.1 GCA_028290165.1 Bradyrhizobium sp.
GGTTTCGCTCCGAGGGCAATCGCCATCCACCAGCACCACGTCGGCGGTGTCCTCGCCGCCGACGACGACATGCCCGGCCTCGGCAATCACTTTGCCCAGGGCGGTACGGCGCAGCGGATCCGCGGCGTGAACCGCGACCCGCAATCGCCCTGCCGGCGTCAGGTTGCTTGCCGCGTTGCTCATGCGGCGTGCCGTTCTGCAATCGTGGCCTGTACTGTGATCACCGCACCGCTCCTGATCAGGCGAAGATCGGCCTTTCGCCCGATGCTGTCAGGCCCGAAATGCCGGGCGACTTTCCGCAATCGACGCGTCGATGTCCCGTCCACACTCAGGATGATGTCGCCCGCCACGATTCCTGCCTGCGCCGCGGGACCGCCTTCAACGACCGACATCACCATCAGGCCGCTGGACTGGTCGGCGGTCTCGCGCAGCGCATCGGGCACGGCGACAGCCTGCAATGCGACGCCAAGCCAGCCGCGCGCGATGCGGCCGTCCTTTTGCAGCAGCGGGACGACGCGTTCGATGGTTGCGGTCGGAATGACGATGACCTGGCCGCGCGGCCCGAAGGTCGACATGCCCAGACAGTTGCCTGTAGCATCGAAAACCGGCCCGCCCTCCTCGCGGTGGGCCAGCCTGATATCGAGCACGATGCGCCCGTCAATGAGGCCGCCGCGGCTGGAATGCCATTCGGGCCCAGCGAGATTGACGAGCCCGAGCCGCACGCTCGCGCCACCCGTTCCATCGGCGCCGATCGCCAGCGCCGCCGCGCCGGTCCGCGCCTCACCCGCTGTGATCGATGGCGACGCGATCGGCTGGGCCAGCCGCAGGATAGCGACATTGGTGCTGGGATCGCGCCCGGCGAGCTTGGCCGCCACGACTGAGCCGCCGGCCGTAACGATTTCAAAATCGTCTTTTCGCGGCAGCGACTGCTCGGAGGCGACGACAATGTCGGTTCGCCACGCCATGCCCGTAATATGCCGCCCATGTGCCGGGCGGATCGCGACGACGGCGTTTTTCGCCAGCTCCGCACGCGCTGCCAGCGCGTCCGAGAATTGGGCTAACGGATCTGATTGTTGGTCGGTCATGGGTAACTCCTATCTATCTAAGATAGGAACAGAATTGGACAATACCGTAAGCCTAGACTATCGGCCGGACGGCCGGGGTTGGCCCGGCCATTTGACCGGGCTGCAAGGACCGGGCGTGCGACAGCGATGTTGAATACCGCGAAACGATTACCGGTTGGTCATGGCCGTCGACTTCGAGAAATATCGGATTAGAATAACGCTTTGAAGGAAATCCGAGGGGGCCAAAGATGAATATCGTGCTGCGATCCGGCAGGCCGCCGGATGCCGCTGTTTGCGGCCCAATCTGCTTCGAGGCGTTCAAGGCAATCAACGACGAGCACGATTTCCCGCCGGATTTTCCTTCGGCCGAGGTGGCCACCGGCCTCTTGACGATGCTGTTGTCAAATCCGGGGTTCTATTCCGTGGTCGCCGAGAAGGACGGAAAAATCGCCGGCAGCAACTTCCTCGACGAACGCGGCCCGATTGCCGGCGTCGGGCCGATCACGGTCGATCCGATGTTGCAGAACGGAACGATCGGGCGCCGCTTGATGCAGGCAGTGCTCGACCGCGCCAGCGAACGGCACGCCGCCGGCGTCAGGCTGTTGCAATCGGCCTTTCACAATCGTTCCCTGTGTCTCTACACAAAACTCGGCTTCGACACCCGCGAGACGATCTCGAAAATGAACGGGGCGCCTTTGGGCCTCAAATTACCCGGGTACGACGTGCGTCCGGCCAATGCTGCCGATCTCGCCGCCTGCAACGCGCTTTGCCAGCGGGTTCACGGTCATCACCGCAGCGGCGAAGTCAGCGATGCGATCAAGGCAGGAACGGCGCGGGTCGTCGAGCATCATGGCGAGATCACCGCCTACGCCACCGACATCGCGTTCTTCGCCCATGCGGTGGCCGAGAACAACCATGGCCTGAAGGCGCTGATCGGAGCGGCGGCGGGCTTTCCCGGTGGCGGGTTTCTGCTGCCGACCCGCAATGGCGAGCTGCTGCGCTGGTCCATGCAGAACGGCTTCCGTCTCGTGCACCAGATGACCTTGATGACGATCGGTCTCTACAACGAACCCACCGGCGCCTATCTACCGTCGGTGTCTTACTAGGGCAGGACAGAATAGGCTTCAGGAACGAGCCGGCGGCGCAAACAAATCCGCCGTCGGCCTGCCGCAGAACGGACAGAAGCGAATCTTGTTTTCAAGCTCGGCCTCGCCGCCCTGCAGCGGCGTTTTGGCAACCAGCAGCTTCAGCGCACCATCCTCGACAACGAAATGCCGCCCGGCCGGAAACGACATGGCTCTCCCGAGGTCCTTGCAGCAGGGCGTGAACGGCGTCGGTTGTGCTGGTGTATTCATGCCGGCGATCATAGCACATCCGGCCGCCAGCGACGAATTGCCTCGCAAAATGCTCATGCTATTGCGCCCTGCGTGCCGCCCGGCAACTTGTTCAGCCCGTCGAGGCTGAGCAAGAATCCGAAGCGCTGTGGAGCATGTAGAACGGCGTTCTTCTAGCTACGCGGCTAAGCGCTCGCGATAGAATTTTCTACGTGGCGCGGACTATTTTGACTGAGGATTTTCTCCTGCGTTGAGAGGCGATTGAATACTTGCTCTCGACGGGCAAATCAGTAAATTGCTGTCCAGTCCCGTTTGCAAAAATATTTCGCTTTCCCCGTCGGGCAAATCAAATCTACAACTCCCGCCGTCCCACCCCACAGAGGGGCGTATCGCGATCGTCACGGACGCGGGGCGGGATGCAGTGGACGCGGCAG
>JAQGKJ010000266.1 GCA_028290165.1 Bradyrhizobium sp.
GTCACTTCGTTTCTGTTCGAACAGGGAGTGACCAGCCTTTCCATCGGCGGTCTCGTGATCGCCGGCTTCGCGGTCGGCGGATTGTTCTACACCGTGAGCGTATCGCGCTTCCTGCCATGGCTCGGCATCAACGGCATGATGCTGTCAGGTGCTGTGCTCATGGGCCTGCAACTTGGGATCGTCGCCCTCGGCCTGGTTTGGCAGCTTCAGGTCCTCAGCTTCATCCTGATGGGCTGGGGCTTTTACATGATCCATGGATCGCTGCAGGTGTTTGCCAGCGAACTTTCGGCGGAAGCCCGCGCCACCGCGCTGTCGTTGCACTCGTTTTTCTTTTTCATGGGCCAGACCGTAGGTCCGATCGCCTACGGGTTCGGCATCCAGAATGTCGGCAAGGTCCCGACCGTGCTGGGAAGCGCGGTGATCATTGTCGCCCTGGGCTTTGCCTGCGCGCGGCTGCTGCGGCAGCGAAGGCCCGCAGACGCGGCGGCAGGATCGTCCGCCAACTCGTAAAGCGGGACTAGCTGGACGCTGCCATTAAATATTCCACGATGGACACGACCGTCACATAGCCGATTCCGCCAAGAGCCAGCATAGCGAGCACAAGCCACACCCAAAGGGGAGATGATTCCCTTGTTTTTTTGATTGCCATTTTGATGGCCCCCATCGATCGACTCAGCGCCGAGGTCTGATTTGCCCCAACCAACCGCTGCAATATTCGAGCAATTCCAGTGCCAGTTGCGAGGGAATGCCGGACTAGCGTCAGGATGACGCACGCCTTGCGTCAATGCATTAAAAGGGCAGCCCATGGCATGGAGATTGCTTCGTTATTTCGAGTGAACAAGGAACAGATTGTGGACGCCCAAGTCATTCGTCCGACCAGCATCTTCCGCGCCAGAAATACCGGCTACGCCGCGCAACCTCCGCTGCAACGGTTTCTGACCCATTGCTACGAAGAGTTCAGGGCCGACGATTCCGGCGCTGTCGCTGATTACATCCCGGAGTTGAAAAGAGCCGATCCAGCACATTTCGGTGTCGCTCTCGTCACGATCGACGGCCATATCTATGAGGTAGGCGATACTGCCGTACCCTTCACCATTCAGTCGGTGTCAAAGGCGTTCGTGTTTGCCCTTGCGCTGGAGCTGGTTGGCGAAGAGCGCGTTGCGGCCGCGATCGGAGTTGAACCCAGCGGCGAGGCCTTCAACTCGATCCGCCTCACTAATGACAATCGACCATTCAATCCCATGGTCAATGCGGGAGCGATCGCATGTTCCGGACTGATCCATCAGGTCGATGGTGCGGCGGCGTTTGAGCGCATCCGCGAAAAGCTCAGTCAGTTTGCCGGCCGCGAACTCAGTGTCGATGATGCCGTACACGCTTCCGAAGTGACCACTGGCAACCGGAATCGGGCGATAGCCTGGTTGTTGCGCAATTATCTGGTGGTGCAGGGCGACGTGGACGCCGTGCTGGACACCTATTTTCGGCAATGCGCGGTGCTGGTCACGGCGCGCG
This sequence comes from Bradyrhizobium sp., assembly GCA_028290165.1. Next base: position 1,510 of record JAQGKJ010000266.1, read on the forward strand.
ATCTCGCGGTGATGGCGGCGACACTCGCGAACCGGGGCATCAATCCGGTAACGAGGGTGCAGGTGATATCACCCCACGTGGTCGCCCGCACCCTGTCGGTGATGACGAGTTCGGGTATGTATGATTACGCCGGCGAATGGATTTATCGCGTCGGCATTCCGGCCAAGAGCGGTGTCGGCGGCGGCATCGTCGCAGCACTTCCCTCGCAGATCGGGCTCGGCACCTTCTCGCCGCGCCTCGACAGCCACGGCAACAGCGTGCGCGGGCTAAAGGTCTGCGAGGCGCTGTCCGCGCGGTTCGATCTCCATATGCTCAACCGAAGCGCCGATGTACGTACCTGCGTCATCGCCGATTACGGCATTTTCGGCATTTCATCCCGCCGCAGCCGCCAGCCGCACGAGCAGCAGATCCTCGACGAGCATCATGGCGACATCCGCGTGATCGAGCTTGTCGGTGCGCTCAACTTCGCGGCTATAGACTACGTGACACGCCGGCTCACCGGGGAGCCGCCCAACGCGCCGCTCTTGATTCTCGATTTCCGCCGCGTCCCGGACATTACCACGGCGGGCGCACGGCTGCTTGGCGAGAGCCTCACAATTCTCGGCAATACCGGCGTCACCGCGATACTGACAGGTTTCGAGTCCGACTCGCCCGTGTGCGAATCGATTTGTGCGCAGACCGCCGAGCAACGGAGACTGCGGCGCTTCGCGCTCCTGGACGAGGCGATAGAATGGGCCGAGGATCAGGTTATCTTCCGGTACGGCGGCTTTACCCCCCTGAAGGAAACCTCGAATCTCGGCGAGCAGGCCCTGCTGGCGGAATTGACTGCGGACGAGATTGAAGCGTTGGTCGGACTTTCGACCGCGCGCCGGTACGACGCCGGTCAACGCATCCTCAGCGCCGGTGAGCCGGCCAATTCACTGTTTTTTCTGCAGAGCGGGATGGTCAGCGTTAAACTGCCAAGCGGCGTACGGCTTGCATCGCTCGGGCCCGGCATGGAATTTGGAGAGATGGCGATACTCGAGAACAAGCGCAGCGCCGATGTCTGGGCCGATACCCGGGTCGTATGCCTCGAGCTGCCGCTCGATACCTTTGCCGACTACCGCAAGCTCCATCCGCAAATTGCGCTGCAAATCATGCGCAATCTTTCTGCTCTTTTGGCGCGGCGTCTCATCCTTGCAAACGCCAAGGTCGATCTCCTCAGCGCATATTGATCAGCATCACCCCCGCCCGCGATAGGGCGCGACGCCCTGGTCGGGAATCCAGATGTCCTTCGGTAATTTGCCAGTCTGCCAGAACACGTCGATCGGAATACCGCCGCGCGGGTACCAGTAGCCGCCGATGCGGAGCCATTTCGGCTTGATCGCGGCTGCTATCCGCTTGCCGATCATGACCGTGCAGTCCTCGTGGAAGGCGCCATGGTTGCGAAAACTCGCGACATAGAGTTTCAGGGATTTCGACTCCAAGAGCCATTGCCCCGGCACATAGTCGATCACGAGATGAGCAAAATCCGGCTGGCCCGTGACGGGACAGATCGAGGTGAATTCCGGCGCGGCGAACCGCACCACGTAATTGGTATCCGCTTGCGGATTAGGCACGCGATCGAGCTTTGCCTCTTCGGGCGTTTTGGGCCATTCGACGGCGCGGCCGAGCTGCAGGGGGGATGACGATTTGCGGGGCTTCTTGGACATGGCGGTCTCCGTTGCCGCGTTATTAGACAATTCGCCCCGAGACGTCACGGGCAAGGCGGCCTTTTCCGCCTTCAAGCGTTGTTGTAGAAGCAGCGTTCAATCCCTCACATTTTCAAAGAGGCACCCATGACCGCCATCGTCGACATCATCGGCCGCGAAATCCTCGAGAGCCGCGGCAATCCCACGGTCGAGGTTGATGTGGTGCTGGAAGACGGCTCGATGGGACGCGCGGCGGTGCCGTCGGGCGCCTCCACCGGCGCGCATGAGGCGGTCGAACTGCGCGATGGCGACAAGGCGCGCTATCTCGGCAAGGGCGTGACCAAGGCGGTTGCAGCCGTCAACGGCGAGATTTTCGACGCGCTCAGTGGCATGGACGCCGAGCAGCAGGTCCAGATTGACCAGGCCATGATCGGCCTGGACGGCACGCCCAACAAAAGCCGCCTCGGCGCCAATGCCATTTTGGGCGTCTCGCTCGCGGTCGCCAAGGCCGCCGCCGAGACCAGCGACCTGCCGCTCTATCGCTATGTCGGCGGCACCTCGGCGCGGACGCTGCCGGTGCCGATGATGAACATCATCAATGGCGGCGTGCATGCCGACAACCCGATCGACTTCCAGGAATTCATGATCATGCCGGTCGGCGCCAGGACCTTTGCCGAGGCGCTGCGCTGCGGCTCGGAGATTTTCCACACCTTGCGATCGGAACTGAAAAAGGCCGGCCACAACACCAATGTCGGCGACGAGGGCGGTTTTGCACCGAACCTGCCGTCGGCGGACGCCGCGCTCGAATTCGTCATGGGCGCGATCGGCAAGGCCGGCTACAAGGCGGGCTCCGACGTCATGCTGGCGCTGGATTGCGCCGCCACCGAATTCTTCAAGGACGGCAACTACGTCTATGGCGGCGAGAACAAGACCCGCTCGCGTTCCGAACAGGCCAGATATCTCGCCGATCTTGCCGCCCGATATCCGATCGTCTCGATCGAAGACGGCATGTCCGAAGACGACATGGAAGGCTGGAAGGAACTGACCGACATCATCGGCAGCAAATGCCAGCTGGTCGGCGACGACCTGTTCGTCACCAATGTGACGCGGCTCGCCGACGGCATCAGGAATGGCCGGGCAAATTCCATCCTGGTCAAGGTCAACCAGATCGGCACGCTGACGGAAACGCTCGATGCGGTCGAGATGGCGTTCAAGGCCGGCTACACCGCGGTGATGTCACACCGCTCCGGCGAGACCGAGGATTCCACCATCGCCGATCTCGCGGTCGCCACCAATTGCGGCCAGATCAAAACCGGTTCGCTGGCGCGCTCCGACCGCACCGCCAAGTACAATCAGCTGCTGCGGATCGAGCAGGAACTGGGCACGCAGGCGAAATACGCGGGGAGGGCGGCGCTCAAGGCGCTTAGGTGAAACCGGCGCGAGCCGTTCGTATCACCGAGTTCCGAATATGGAACTAGAATTAAAAATCGCATCATCTGCCGAAGATTTAATTTCCGCGTTTTCGCAAAACCGAAAGAGTTTGAAATTTCGCGCGAAACA
>JAQGKJ010000273.1 GCA_028290165.1 Bradyrhizobium sp.
GGTCCAAGTCTCCTACTGTGACTCAAACACACAGGAGCGCACCATGCGTAAGTTTCACTCGATTGCCGCGCTCTGCGGCGACGGACTCCGGCCCGAGTTGCAAGCGCTTTTCGACCGCCTCGCGATCAACCCACGATCCGAACTTTTCGTAAGAGACGACGGAATGGTCCAAGCCGGTCCAGACCCCGCTTCAGACACAAAAATGGTGCCTCATAAAAAAATTGCCTGAGACGGAATTGACAAGCAGTTCGGCAGAAGTCCGCTTTCAAAAGCTGACCTGGCGGGAAGGTCCGCTTCTGGCGCAAAGCGGCCGTTGGCGACTGTCGCCAATTCGCAGAATGAGCGGTTATGGAATGAACACATCTTTTCATTCTGCGACGTGTACTAAGACAGCCTAAGCGGGGTTCCTTTGTGAGGCTTGTACTTCTTCCCGATTCCTGGCGAGCGTGGTTGCATGGGACATCGCAAGGTGGTTGCGTTTCATTGCAAGCAACGCGCCCGAAGTCGGCGTCCGTTCAATTGGCGAGTTGGGTTGGGTAAATCCGTCCTTGCATGAAATGAATGCAAGCACCCACTACTGTGACCGCGTTGCTCCAGCGGCGCCCAGGCACGGTCGAACGTCATTCGCCGGAAAGATCCAGGGCTGGTTGCTGGTGAAACCTTACCTCCACCAATTTGTGAGGGATTGATCCGGGCTAAACGAGGAACGTCTTGCAAAATAGTACCTAGATAGTTTATATGTAAATTACATGGGCGAAACAACGCCTGAGGCGGGTAGATACCCGTCCCACCAACCTGGGACCAATTGGGGGGAGACTTGTTACTGACCGACGAGCAGCGCGACTTGCAGGAGGCTGCCCGGCGATTCGCCAGGGAACAACTCCTGCCCATGTATCAGCAACGGGAACGCGAGGCCCGAATGGACACGGCGCTACTGCGAGAACTTGGGCAGCTCGGCTTTGTCGGCATGAATGTCTCGACTGAATTCGGCGGCATGGGAAGCGAAGCCGTCACCACGGGTCTGGTAATTGAAGAGCTGTCCTATGGCGACTTCAACGTCGGATCGTTCGCCGTTGTCCAGTCCCTTTGCGGCGCCTTAGTCGAGCGCAACGGGCAGGAGGCTGTTAAGCGAGACTGGCTGCCCCGGGTTTGCCGTGGCGAAGCGATCCTCGCGCTTGCGGTGACAGAGCCTCAGGCAGGCTCTGATGCCGGCGCGATGCGCCTTGCGGCGCGATCGGAGGCAGATTCCTACGTTCTGAACGGCGAGAAAACGTCAATCACCTTTTCGGACTGCGCCGACGCCTTTGTCCTGTTCGCGCGTCTTGACGGCAATGCAGCAGCCTCAGGAGGTATCACCGCCTTCCTTGTACCCGCCGATACACGAGGAATCCAAAGAACCCGCTTTAAGGATGTCGGCGGCCATATGACTGGACGCGGTTCAGTCTTTTTCGACGATGTGAGAATCCCCACCGAATATCGGCTTGGAGATGAGGGCGCCGCCTTTTCCCAGGTGCTGGCCGGGTTCGACTACAGTCGTGCGCTCATAGCCCTTCAGTGCATCGGTGCCGCGCAGGCATCGGTTGACGAGGCTTGGGCCTACACCAAGGAGCGCACAGCCTTCGGCGGGCCGATTGCGCAGTTTCAGGGCGTGACATTTCCGCTTGTCGAAGGCGAGACGCTGCTCGCCGCCGGACGGCAATTGTCGCTTCACGCGCTTGCCCTTCGCGATGCTGGCGCGCCGCACACGGTCGAGGCCGCCATGGTCAAGTGGTTCTGTCCACGAACGGCCTTTGACGTCATCCACCAATGCCTGCTGACCTTTGGCCATTACGGTTGGTCGATGGATCTTCCGCATCAACAGCGGATGCGTGACGTAATGGGCCTGGAGATTGGTGACGGCACCGCCGGCATCATGAAAATGATCGTGGCGCGTGCTCGGGCGGGGCGCACCGCAAACCCTTCGTAAACAGGAGACGTCTGGTGAGCTATCGTTCTGTCTTCACTGAAGGTCTGTTCGACGATCAGACTGTGGTTGTAACCGGCGGCGGGAGCGGCATTGGCCGCTGCACCGCGCACGAATTGGCAAGGCTCGGCGCGACGGTCGCGCTGGTCGGCCGCAATCAGGAGAAGCTCCAATCGGTGAAGCAGGAAATCATCGCTGACGGTGGACGTGCGCTGATCTTCGTCTGCGACATCCGGGAGGAAGCGTCGGTGATTGCAACAGTTGACGCGGTGCTCGAACAAACAGGACGCATCGACGGGCTGGTGAATAATGCCGGCGGTCAGTACCGCGCCGCTCTGGAGACCATTTCCACAAAAGGGTTTGAGGCTGTGGTTCGGACCAATCTCACCGGCGGCTTCATTTTCATGCGTGAGGTCTACAATCGATGGATGAAAAAAAATGGCGGCGCAATCGTTAACATGATCGCGGACATCTGGAATGGCTGGCCCAACTTTTCCCATTCAGGCGCGTCGCGTGGCGGCATGCTGACGCTCTCCGAAAGCGCAGCTAGCGAATGGGCGCCCTCCGGAGTCCGAGTGAATATGGTCGCGCCGGGGGCGATCGCGTCCAGCGGGCTGGACACCTATGACGCGAAGCACCGCGAATATATCCAGAAGCAGGTTACCGGCGAAATCCCGCTTAATCGCTTTGGCACGGAAGCGGAAGTCTCTGCCGCCATCGTTTTTCTCCTGTCTCCAGGCGCCTCGTTCATCACCGGAACGTGCATTCGGATCGACGGCGGTGCGCCCAATTCGCGCCCGATCTGGGGACGGATCGAACACACGGATGCGAGCAAGCCCTTTAACGGATTTCACCGCGCCGCCACGCCTGAGATCCTTTCATCCTGAACCTGAGCGGTGGCGAGGCGTGTGCCAGCAGAGAGGAACGAGGAAGACCATGACGGAAAAAGTGCTCTACGAGAAAAAGGGCGAGGTCGCCTACATCACGCTGAACCGTCCGGAGGTGAAGAACGCGATTGACCTGGACGTCCATCATCGGTTGCGCGAGATCTGGACGGATTTTCGCGATGACGAAAAGCTCCGCGTTGCAGTCCTGACGGGCCAGGGCGACGCGTTCTGCGCCGGGGCGGATCTCCGCACGCATGTGCCTGAATGGGCCGATGCGGGCCCGAGTCTTGCCCGCGACAAGCTGCCGGACGGTTTTGCTGGCGGACTCACACGCGGCCTGCACCGGATCTATAAGCCGATCATCGCCGCCTGCAATGGTTGGGTCCTCGGCGGCGGGCTCGAACTGGCCATGGCCTGCGACATAAGGATCGCTTCCGAACGCGCCCAGTTCGGATCGTTCGAACTGCGGCGCGGCATGCACCCGGCCGATGGCGGCATCGTTCGGCTGGTCAATATCTGCGGCGTGGGCATTGCACTCGAAATGGAGCTGACCGGCGAGCCGATCACCGCGCAGCGTGCGCTTGCCGCGAACATGGTGAGCAAGGTCGTACCCCATGACGAACTGATGGCGGCAGTAGACAACATGGTCGCTCGCATTCTCCGTAATGACCGGCGGGCGGTGGAGTCGGCCAAGGAGACGATCTTCGAAGTCATCGGCCGTACGCTCGATGAGCAGCTAAAGGTCGAGTGCCTGTTCGGCTACGCGCTTTGCGGCGGCAATCCCTCCGTGGAACAGCGATCGCAGCAGTTCCTCGAGAAAAAGGACGCGGGACGCGTGGGCGTGAACGCCACGTCGCTATAGACGTTACGAGGGGACGGATATGGAAGCCAAAGCATTTTCCGATTGCGGCGTCGTCGTTCTGGGCGGCACCGCCGGAGTCGGCTTTGAAACCGCGGCGCGGTTTGCCGGGGAAGGCGCGCGCGTGGTTATCATCGGACGCCATCTAGAACGCGGCGCAACCGCATGTGAAAAGATCCGCGAACGCATATCCGGCGCGCAAGCTCACTTCATCATGGCGGACGCGTCCCTGCCTGACGACGCGGTTCGGGCCGCGGAACAGGCGCACGACCTGTTGGGTTCAATTGATGTGCTGATGTGCACCACGGGCCCTGGCGAGCCGCCCCGGCTTCTTCACAATATCCAGGTCGAGAATATCAAGCCGCGGTTGGAAGAAATCATTCTTCCGCCTCTTCACATGATGCATGCGGTGTTGCCGGTAATGCGGGCGCAGAGGAGCGGCTCGATCATCACTGTCGCGTCGGATGCCGCTAACTTTGCAACCCCCGGCGAAGCGCTGATCGGCGCGGCGATGGCGGCAATCGTCATGTTCTCGCGAACTGCTGCGATCGAGGCCAAGCGCGACGGCATCAGGATTAACCTCCTGACACCGTCGCTCATCGCCGGTACGCCCGGGGCGAGCCTCATTGCTGCCGATCCATTTGCCGGCAAGATGTTTGAGAAGGCGGCGACGCTGGCGCATCTCGGCGTCCCCGATGCGACTGATCTGGCGGAGGCTGCTCTGTTCCTTGCCGGACCGCAGTCACGCCGCATCACGGGCCAGGCGATCAGCGTCAATGGGGGAATTTCCGTCGGCTAGTTTTTGCCGGGTCGACTGTGTCCGATGAAAAGGGAAGGGAACTGAAATGTGGAGATATGCAGAGATACGATATCTGCCGGACATCCCGCGTTACTGGTCGCAGAAGCGTCCCGGGAAGGTGGCGCTGATCGAAGGCTCGGCGGAGCGCACCTATGCGCAATTGCACGACCGTTCCAGCGCGATCGCCAATCGCTTGTTGGAAATGGGTGCCAAGCACGGCGATTCGATCGGTTACATCGGCAAGAACTCGATTGAGGTGTTCGAAGTCTGGTTCGCCGCGTCGAAGATCGGCTGCACGTTCGCGCCCTTCAACTGGCGTCTCGCCGTGGCGGAGCTGGTCGCCGTTCTCGATGACGCAAGGCCGCCAATCGTGTTCGCTGGCGCCGAGGTTGCCGACACGATGAAACAGGTGCAGCAGTGGACCAAAGCGAAATTCGAGATTGTCGCGTTTCAGCCGTCGACAGCGCCGGCCGGCGGTCTCGCGTTCTGGGTAGAGGGATATCCGACCACCGATCCGGCTGTCGAAGTCAGCGGCGACGATATCGCGCTGCTGTCGTACACCTCGGGCACGACCGGATTGCCGAAGGGCGTCATGGCGAGGCACGAGGCGTTCCAGTATTCGTTTCTCTGCGGCACGCTGGAGCCGGCGCTCACCCGGTATGACGACGACATCCTGCTGATGTCGATGCCGAATTTCCATCTGGGCGGAAGTTGGGTTTCCATCGCGGCGCTTTATCACGGCGCGACGATATCGGTTCTGCCCGCGTTCGATCCCGACGCGTTGCTCGCCACGCTGCGGCGGGACCGGCCGACGATCGTCCCGCTCGTGCCGACGGCGATCCAGCTCCTTGTCTCGCGTGCAGACGTCGCCAGCGATGATTTCAGGTCGGTCCGCTCGATCATCTATTTCGGCTCGCCGATTGGAC
>JAQGKJ010000276.1 GCA_028290165.1 Bradyrhizobium sp.
CCAAGAGCGTCGACTGGGGTCAGATGGAAAGCATGCACAAAGGCTTCGTCGACCGCTATCTCGCCGAGGTCCGCTGATGCAGAATGGTGTCTAGAGCCTTTTTCGGTTCTGATGGGATCAGAACCGAGGCTCTATCTCTTTGTTTGACGCGTTTTCTTCACGCGAACCGGCTTCCACTTCGCTTGAAAACGCTCTGCGATTAGAGGCATCATTCTTTCATGCCGCACAAAACTTTCGTCTGGCTGTGCCTGCTGCCGCTCGCCGTAGTGACGACGGCATTTTTCCTGCTGCCGATGGCGCGGCTGGTGGTGACGGGGGCTGAGGGCCCGCAAGGGCTTGCCGGATATCTGGCGATCCTGATCGAGCCGCGCTACCGCGCGACACTGATCAACACGGTCTTGCTGGCAACCGCGACCACGATCGCCACGCTCGTCATTGCAACCGTTGCGGGGATGTTCCTGCAACGCCATCGCTTTCCCGGCCGCGCCGTCTTGATTGCGATGCTGACCTTTCCGCTGGCGTTTCCCGGCGTGGTCGTCGGATTCCTGATCATCCTGCTGGCCGGCCGCCAGGGCCTGATCGGCGATCTCACCAACCGCGCCTTTGGAGAAAAGCTGGTCTTTGCCTATTCGATCTACGGGCTGTTTCTGGGCTATCTCTATTTTTCGATTCCGCGCGTCATTCTCACGATCATGGCGGCGGTCCAGAAGCTCGACGTCGGCCTGGAAGAGGCCGCGCGCTCGCTCGGCGCAAGTCCCTGGGCGGTGCAGCGCGATGTCGTATTGCCGGCGCTCGGGCCCGCCTTCGTCGCCTCCGGCGCCATCGCTTTTGCAACCGCGATGGGCGCTTTCGGCACCGCGTTCACACTGGCGACCAACATCGATGTACTGCCGATGCTGATCTATACCGAGTTCACGCTGGCCGCGAATTTTGCGACTTCCGCAGCACTTTCGGTCGGACTTGGCATCATTGCCTGGGCCATCCTGGCGCTCGCCCGCTCGTTCAGCGGAAGCACTGTTGCTGCGGCCGGATGAGACCATGCGCGACCGCCTGATTTTCACCGGCCAACTCCTGTTTACGCTGCTCGTCGCCGCGTTCCTGGTCGTGCCCGCGATCCTGTCGATTTCGGCCGGCGTCACCGTGAATTACTTTCGCGGGATATCCTCGGGCGTGACGCTGCAATGGGTGTTTCAGGTCTGGGATCTCTATGCCGGCACCATCCTGCTGTCATTCGTGATCGCCTTTGCGACACTCGCCGTCACGCTGGTAGCCGGCGTTCCCGCGGCCTACGCCTTGCACGTGCGGGGAGGGCGGCTGTCGCGGGTGGTCGAGGAAATCATCACCCTGCCATTGGCAATTCCCGGACTTGCGATCGCGCTGGCGCTGTTACTTACCTATCAAGGTTTTAGCGATTTTCGCCGCTCCTGGCTGTTCATCCTGACCGGCCATGTGATCTTCACCATGCCGTTTATGGTGCGATCGGTGATGGCGGTGTTTTCGACCGTCGACATCAGGACACTCGACGAAGGCGCGGCATCGCTCGGCGCCTCGCCCTGGCGGCGCTTTCGCGATGTGATCGTTCCCAACGCGGTACCGGGGATACTGGCCGGCAGCCTGATGGTGGTCACGCTCTCGCTCGGCGAGTTCAACCTGACCTGGATGCTGCACACGCCGCTGACCAAGACGCTGCCTATCGGTCTTGCCGACAGCTATGCGTCGATGCGGCTTGAAGTGGCCTCGGCCTACACGCTGATTTTCTTTGTCATGATCATTCCGCTGCTGGTGGCGATGCAGCTGTTTGCCGACAAGGAGCAGGCAAGATGAGCGCAGCCGCAGGACACGGCGCGTCGGTGCGCATCGAGAGCTGCGGCAAGACGTTTGCCGATGGGACGCGCGCGCTGGAGCCTGCAACGCTCGACATTGCCCGCGGCGAGACGCTGGTGCTGCTGGGTCCCTCCGGCTGCGGCAAGACCACGATGCTGCGCATCATCGCAGGCCTGGAATTGCCGGATGAAGGCGGCCGGGTACTGTTTGACGACAAGGACATGACCTCGGTGCCGATCGAGAAGCGCAACGTCGGCATGGTGTTCCAGTCCTACGCGCTCTTCCCCAACATGAGCGTTGCGGACAATATCGGCTATGGCCTGAAGATCCGCGGCATGGCGAGACATCAGCGGGCCGCGCGCGTCGCCGAGTTGGTGGCGCTGACCAATATCACGGGTTTGGAGAATCGCCGCATCGACCAGCTGTCCGGCGGCCAGCGCCAGCGCGTGGCATTGGCGCGCGCGGTTGCGATCCGGCCGGGCATCCTGCTGCTCGACGAGCCCTTGACCGCGCTCGATGCCGCGTTGCGTGATCGCCTGCGCGGCGAACTCAATCGTTTGCTGCGCGCGCTCGGCATCACCACGATCTATGTGACGCACGATCAATCCGAGGCGATGGAGCTCGGCGACCGCATCGTCGTGATGCAAAAGGGCGCCATTGCCCAGATCGGCACGCCGCGCGAGATCTATTTCAAGCCCAAAAATCGCTTCGTCGCCGAATTCATCGGTGCTGCGAACATCATCGAGGGCGCGATAGAGAACGGCTATCTCATGTTGCCGGGCGGGCGGCAGCCGATCGGCGGCGATGCAAATCTCAAGGCCGCGGTTGCCATGATCCGCCCCGAAACCATCGCCGTGGTCGAGGCCGGAAGCGCTCAGCTTTCGGGGACCATCGACAGCGTCAGTTTTATCGGCGACCGGCAACGGCTGGTCGTCAGCGGCGCGTCCGACAAATTGCTCACTATCGACGCGCCGAACACGGTTCGGGCCCGGGCCGGCGAACGGATCGGACTCCTGATCGCGCCGGATGCCGTCCGGCTGTTGCCACCGGAAGATTGAACAACCCCGATGCCGCCAAAACCGGTTCTCATTGCACAGATTTCCGACCTGCATATCAAGCCGCCGGATAGCCTGGCTTACGGTCGGGTCGATACCGCAAAAGCGCTGCAACGCTGCGTGGCCGCCTTGAACGAATTCGCGCCAAAGCCCGACCTCGTGGTGATATCGGGCGATCTGGCGGATACGCCGACGGCCGAGGAGTACGAACATCTCAAGCGTCTGCTGGCGCCGCTAGAACTGCCGTTTGTCGGCATTCCCGGCAATCACGATTCGCGCGAATTGATGCGCGCCGCATTCCCGCTGGCCCCGTACGCGTCTTCATCGGGGCCGCTCTATCAATGCGTCGAAACTGGCGGCCTCGATCTCGTGCTCTTGGATTCGAGCGTGCCCGGCCAACCGCATGGCGAACTCGATGCGCCAACCCTGCAATGGCTTGACGCGACGCTTGCGGCTTCGCCCGACCGACCAGCCCTGATGTTCCTGCACCATCCGCCGTTCAGGACCGGCATCTGGCACATGGACCGCCAGAATCTCCGCAACGCCGACGAGCTTGCACCGATCGTCAGACGCCATCGGCGCGTCCAGCTCATTGCCACCGGTCACGTGCACCGCGCGACGCTCGCGATGTTCGCAGGCGTCCCCACCACGATTTGCCCGGCGCCTAATCACGCGGTCGATCTGGATTTAGCGCAATTGCGCGAACCCTCGTTCAAGGTGGAGCCGCCGGCCTTTCATCTCCACAGCTGGTTTCCCGGCGAGCGATTTGGCCGCATCGTCACCCATCATGTCCCGATCGGAAGTTTCGATGGGCCGCACCCGTTTTTTGGGCCGGATGGGAAGTTGCTTTGAGCGTGACTTCGGTCGCTATTGGACCTGCCTCACCGTTTCAGCGCGGCCAACTTCCGGTAGGCCGCGCTCGCGGTCTTCAGCAGACGCTTCTCACGCTTCGAGCTGAGGAATTGCAAGGCGCCGTCTTGCTCCAGTGCGGCCGCGAGCGATTGGCCGTTGGCATCGTCGTTCAATTGCCCGAGCGACCTTTGCGCCTTGCGCAGATATTTCAATGCAGTCCGTTGCCTCGAAAATCTTTTGTCCGGAAACAGGTCTTCGAGGAATTCGATTGAATAGGTCAGTCTCTTGTTCATCAGACGCAGCCGATGCCGCTTCTCGGTGCCCATATCCAGCAGTCTGCGGCGCTTCCTCAGAAGTTTTTCCCGCCACCTCGCCAGCTTGCCCGCGCCATACGCGCCGATTGGGCAGGCGCGCGCCTTCGCTGCCTGCTTTCCCTTGGCTGTGGACCAGGGTCCATTCTCGACCCAGCCGGATGTGCTCTCGATCAGGCGCCGGTACCGGGCCGACCCGAGCGTCCGCGCCAGAAAGCGATGGCTTTCCGCGCGCTTCATCTCCCAGGATCGAAGATCGGATATGGCGCGCGGTCGCAGCTTGTTACTTGCCTTTATCCGCTCGATCGCGACGTCGAGATCCCGCACGGCGCCGAGATGGGCGTTCAGCCATTTCAACTCATCCCTTATTCGCGTCCGTTCGGAGTCGTCCACCATCGGCGAGAAGAACAATATCGCGGTGCGCAATCCCGTGAGCGCAATGCGCATCTGATGCAAGGCGCCGGGGTCACCCGTGCATGTCGCCTCATGGTTTGCAGTCAAATTCCCAAGGCAGCGGCGCGCGACGAGCCGAAACGCCGTGTCGCACGCCATCTCCGGGTTCAGCCGCGGAATGCCATGGCGGTGCTGCGGCTGCGCCCGCTTGGCACGCGCGGTGGCTTTGTGGTCTGGTTTGGGGGATGGCGACATTGTTGTTTGTGCCGTCGGGCCGTCAGGCCGCCTCACAACGAGCGATCCGGGTTTGGCATTGTTTCACAGTCTGCTCTAACGTTCCGGAGGCATCAATGACCGCCCAATCGACCTCGCCGATATTATAGGTCTCCTGAAGCCGGGCAATCTCCGGCGTAGCGTCGGAGGCATCGCGGGTGCGGTGACCGACGCGGCTCAATCTGGCCGCAAGGTCGGCGACCAGAAACAGGCCGGTAAACCGGACATTCAGCCCGCGCGCGGCATCGCGGATGGCATTGCGCTCCGATTCACGGGCAAACACCGCATCGACCACGACGGAATGGCCCTGGGAAAGAACCCGAATGGCGCGCTGCACAAGGATTTCGTAAATTTGCCCGGTTATCTCCGCCCCGTATGCGCTCTCGGGCAGCCGATCCGTCTCGCCGACCCCAAATAGCCGCTTGCGCAGGACGTCCGTGCGCAACACGATGGCCGCCGGCTGCGGCATGATACCGGGCGCGAGCGCGCGCGCCAAAACCGATTTTCCGGTCCCGGACAGCCCGCCGATCGCGATCAGCGTCGGCGCCGGGGGATGGATCGTTTGCTGCGCAAGCTCGAAATAGGCTTGTGCCGACCGCGTGACATCGGCGTTGTCGCGACCGGGCCCGTTCAGCCGGGCCAGCAGCACATTGGCACGAATGGCCGCGCGCACCGACATAAACAGCGGCAGCGCTGCGAGCGCGTCGAGGTTCTCGCTGGTCGTGCTCAGATATCTGTTGAGCAGGGCGTTCGCATTAGGCTGCCGGTCATAGCGGATAAGATCCATTGTCGGGAATGCGAGATCGTAGAGCACGTCGGTCGAGGCGATTGCCGGATCGAACTCGATCGCATCGAACAAGACGGGCTTGTGGTCGATCAGGACAATGTTCGCGAGATGCAGGTCGCCATGGCACCGCCGCACAAATCCTTCCCTGCCACGCTGCTCCAGTAGCCCGCGAATCCGGGCAAACGCGGATTGGGATGCCTCCCCGAGATCATCGATATCACGTGCGGGAAAGCAGGCGGCGGTTCGGAATGCCGTGCTATTGCCCTCGATGATTCCGGGCAGCGAGTGGATCCAGGGCCCGGCCGGCGCGGGCGGCGCGATGGCGTGCGAGGCCGCGATCGCCTCCGCAATGGCATCAACGAGATCGGGATCGAGCGGACCGGCTTTTGCCAGATGGTCGATGGTCTGGCCCTCGTCAAAGCGGGTCATTTCGACGGCAAATTCAACCGGTGTGCCATCGCCATCGATCTCAAGCGATCCATTGCTATCTTGCGTGATCGGGACCACGCGACGGTAGATCTGCGGCGCGAATTGCCGGTTGATCCTGATCTCCTCCTCGCAGGCCTGCTTCCGCTTCTCAAGCGTCGAGTAATCGAGATAGGGAAAACGTACCGCGCGCTTGATCTTCAGCGCACGGTCGCCTTCGAGGAAAACCGATGCCGCATGGGTGTCGATCCGGCGAACATGCGGATGGGTTGCGGGGTCGGTCAGAAACGCGAACACGCTCTCCTGGTCGGCCGTCACTGAAGCTGCCATGCGGAGGCTGGCCTTAGGGTTTGAGGACCGCGGCGCCGAGGATTTGTCCGGTCCGCAGTTTTGTCAGGACCTCGTTGGCTTCAACAAGCGGGAACGCGGTTGTCCGGGCCCGGATCGCGGCCTGAGGAACAATTTTGAGGAAATCCACCCCATCCTGGCGTGTGAGGTTGGCAACCGACACCAGCTGTCGTTCCTGCCAAAGGATGTCGTAAGGAAAGCTTGGAATATCGCTCATATGGATTCCCGCACACACCACCCTGCCACCCTTGCGCACCGCACGCAGGGCCGCCGGCACCAATGCTCCGGCGGGCGCGTAGATGATGGCAGCATCGAGCCGCTCGTCCGGCCGCTGGTCCGACCCGCCGGCCCAGACTGCCCCTAATCGGCGGGCAAATTCCTGGGCCTCAGCGTCACCGGACCGCGTGAAGGCATAGACATAGCGGCCTTGCCAGCGCGCGATCTGGGCCACGATGTGCCCGGCTGCGCCGAAGCCATAGATGCCGAGCCGCTCCGCGCGGCCCGCCATCACCAGCGATCGCCAGCCGATCAGGCCGGCGCACAACAGCGGCGCAATCGAAACATCGTCGCCGTCTTCGCCGAGCTGGAAGGCATAGCGCGCGTCCGCGATGGTATGCGTGGCGTAACCGCCGTCTCGTGTGTAGCCGGTGAACAGCGGACGATCGCAGAGATTTTCCATGCCCTCTTTGCAGAACCGGCAGACGCCGCAGGTGTATCCGAGCCAGGGGATGCCGACCCGGTCGCCGATGGCGTGCGTCGTGACGTCGCGGCCGACGAGCTCGACACGGCCGACAATTTCGTGGCCGGGAACGATCGGGTATTTGATGCCGGGAAGCTCCGCATCGACCACGTGAAGGTCGGTCCGGCAAACCCCGCACGCGCTCACCTTGACGCGAATTTCTCCGTCGCAGGGGCGGGGGTCCACCCGCTCTTGCATCTGGAGAGGCGCCCCCGGGGCTGGCAGCACCATCGCACGCATCTGTTTCTCCGGAATGAGACCGTAGCATTACCGGGCAGCATAATGCATACCGCTGGGGGCCGGCGAGGCCTTGATGGAGATCAAGAACCGCCGCGCGCGAACGGTTATCATCGCGGGCAAAGGGGGAGCACACATGCCGATCAAGGATGTTCTGCTGGCGCTTGTCGGCGAACCCGAACCGCCCGCCCTTGCCGCCATCGACAAATGCGTGGCGCTGGCCGGGAATCTCGGTGCCCGGGTGACCGCAATAGCAGTCGAAGAGGACATTCTGGTCCGGCCGAAGGTCGCGATCTCGGCCTATCTGGATGATACGGCGGTAACCGAGGCCGTGCGGAGCGTATCGGACGCGCGCGGCTTGCTGAAGGCGTTCGACGCCGCGGCGCTTCGCTTTCGCGTACGCAACCAGCAAAAGCTTGAGGCACTCGCTGCGGCGGATATTCCGGAGCATTTTGCGCGATGCGCGCGGCTCAGGGATCTGTCGGTGGTTCCGGTCAAGCCGGATGATGGCCAATCGGAAAGAATTGTCGAGCGGCTGATCTTCAAATCGGGCCGGCCGATACTGCTGTGTCCGGAGGAGTTCGCCACTGAGCTCACGACAGTATTGGACGATGTCGTGATTGCCTGGGATCATACCGCGCCGGCCGCAAGAGCTGTTGGCGACGCGTTGCCGTTGCTTCAGGCGGCAACCACCGTGCGCATCATCACTGCGACCGACGACAAGACGCCGGCGGAGCTTGCCTCCGGGGCCGCGCTCGTAACCCATCTGGCGGAGCACGGAATCAAGGCTGCTTTCGAGCCTGTTAAGATCGACGGCAGCTCGGTCGGAAAGGTGTTCGAGGCCTATGTGAGGGCGAATACGATCGATCTACTGGTCATGGGCGCCTATCGCCACTCCAGGCTGAGCGAAATCGTGTGGGGTGGCGCGACCAAAACCGTCATCGGACGTCCACCGTGCTGGGTGATGATGTCGCGCTGAACGAGACGTGAGGCCGGGCCGGTCCGCGCGCCCGGCGCGATCAGGCTTCCTTCATCCCGAACAAGCGCGCCGCGTTGCCGCCCAGGATTGCTACTTTCTGCTTGTCGGTGAGGGTGGTGGTGGCGAAGACGTGGTCGACCGGATGCTCCTCCCAGGGGATCGGGTGATCGGTACCGAGCACGACCTGGCTCGCGCCGACCTGCGCCACCAGATGGCGCAAGCCCTCCGGCGTGAACACCAGGGCGTCGAAATAGAGCTGATTGAGATATTCCGACGGCTTCTTTTTCAGGGTGATATTGGGATTGCAGTTCTGCGGCGACACAAAGCAGGCATGATCACCGCGCGCGCCATATGAGCCGAGATAGCCGCCGCCATGGGCGGCGAGGATTTTCAGGCCGGGGAAGCGGTCAAGCGTTCCTTCGAAGATCAGGTGTTGCAGGGCAATCGTCGTATCGAGCGGATTGCCGATGGTATTCGACAGCCAACCATTGCCCTTGAAGCGTTTGGCAAGTTCAGGCGTGCTTTGGGGATGAATGAAGAGAACAGCGCCGAGCTCTTCCGCCTTGGCCCACACCGGATGGAATTTGGGATCGGAGAAATCCTCCCCCAGCACGCTGCTGCCGATGGCGGCGCCGCGCAGGCCCTGCTTCTTGACCGCGGTCTCCAGTTGTTGCACGGCGAGGTCCGGGAACTGCAGGGACAGCGAGGCGAAAGCCCCGAACCGATCGGAGCGCGATGCACAGAGCTCGGCCAGCTTCTCGTTGTTCACCTTGACGATCGCAGCCGCCGTATCGCGGTCCTTGCCGTACCAGAACGGATTGATCG
>JAQGKJ010000294.1 GCA_028290165.1 Bradyrhizobium sp.
TGCAACGAATGTCACCGCGACGGCGGACCTGGCGAGGATCCGCGGTTCACCGACTTCACCGCCAGCAATATCGGAACGCCTGCCAACCCCAGGCTTCCCTACTATGAGGAAAATCGGCCCGACGCTTTAGGTTATGTGGCCAATCCGCAAGGGCCGTCATTCGTCGATGGCGGGGTCGGCAGTTTTCTCAGCAAGGGACACCTGCTCAGCCAACCTTCCGCGGTGGATGCGCGATGGCTGAAGCTCGCGCCGGACAACCAGGCGCGAATTCAGGTGCCGACCCTGCGCAACGTGGACAAGCGGCCCTATCCGGCCTTCGTGAAGGCGTACAGCCATAACGGATATTTCACGAGCCTGAAGGCGATCGTTCATTTCTACAACACGCGCGATACCCTGCCGCGGTGCCAGCCCCATGACATCGGTGAAGGCACGACGTGCTGGCCCGCGCCGGAATCGACCGACAACATGAACACCAGCAAAGTTGGACACCTTGGCCTGTCGGACGCTGAAGAAGACGCACTCGTTCTATTCATGCAGACGCTCACGGATGGATACACGCCGCTGAAGGTGCCGTAGGAAGCCGCGCACCAGCCGTCTATGCCTGCGGTTTTGACTCCGGCGATGTGGCTACGGCGCGGGTCCGAAAATAATCCAGCACGAAGAGGCGGATAGCGGACGACAGATTGCCTTGCTGGCGGTTGCTGTCGATCTCGCCGACCAGTTCGGACAGGGTCATGTCGCGCAGTCCGGAGATTTCCTTCATGCCGTTCCAGAACGCCTCTTCGAGGCTGACGCTGGTCTTGTGACCGGCGACGACGATCGAGCGCTTCACGACCGGCGACTTCATGGCACGTCCTCGCCGTCGACCCGGTGCTGATCCAGCAATTCATTCTCGCGGCTGGTGCGCCGTTCGTCCAGGGCGCGCTCGGATTTGGTTCGGCCGAATCGCGTCCGGTTGGCTTCGGCCTTTTTCGCCGACTGTTCTCGCTCAATGCGTTTCTTGAATCGCTTCAGGTTGACCACGTCCCCCATGCTCGCCCCCGTCATGCAGCAGGTTGAGGGAACGCGGCATTTTCACGGAGACGTGAGGAGTCGCGTTGGGTTTTAATCGGTTCGGTCGTCATCAATAAAATCCCCATAATGGTCCCTGACAATAATGGTCCCTGATAGCATCAAAAAATATGTTCCGCCCTGCGAAAACGAATACTCCGTGCCCTACCCCGCCGCTGCGCAACGACTAAAGATTATCGTTATCAGTCTTTGGGCATCATGATCCAATAACTATTTACCACCCCGTAATTTCCCGGGGTTCGCCGCGCTGTGATCAGCCCGGGTGTGTCATTTTGTCCGGCTTCACCAGCCGGTCAAATTCATCAGCCGAAACAAAGCCCAGCCGAACCGCCTCTTCCTTGAGCGTCGTTCCCCGGGCGTGAGCGGTCTTGGCGACCTTCGCGGCGTTATCGTAGCCGATCTTGGGGGCGAGCGCGGTCACCAGCATCAGCGAGCGCTCCATCAAATCCCGGATCCGCTTTTCGTCGGCGCGGATTCCCTCGACACAATGCTCCGTGAACGAGCGAGTGACATCGGCAAGCAGCTCAATGGAATGCATCATACAATATGCCAGCACGGGCTTGTAGACGTTCAGCTCGAAATGGCCCTGGCTTCCGGCAACCGTGATGGTCGTATGATTGCCGAACACCTGACAGCAAACCATGGTCATCGCTTCGCATTGGGTCGGGTTGACCTTGCCCGGCATGATCGAGGAGCCCGGTTCGTTTTCCGGCAGGATCAACTCGCCGAGGCCCGAACGCGGGCCCGAGCCCAGGAAGCGAATGTCGTTGGCGATCTTGAACAAGCCGGTCGCCACCGAATTGATTGCGCCGTGCACGAATACATAAGCGTCGTGGGAGGCCAGCGCTTCGAATTTGTTGAGGGCGCTGGTGAACGGCAGCTTCGTGATTTTTGCTGCATGCTTTGCAAACAGCTTGGCGAATCTTGGTTTCGAATTCAACCCGGTGCCCACAGCGGTGCCGCCTTGCGCCAGCGGGTATAGTTCTCTGACCGCGACGCGCAGCCGCGCGATCCCGCTCTCGACCTGCGCGGCGTAACCGGAAAATTCCTGGCCGAGCGTCAGCGGCGTCGCGTCCTGGGTGTGGGTCCGGCCGATCTTGACGATGTGAGCGAATTCCTTTTCCTTTTTGCGCAGCGCGCTGTGAAGCTCGCTCAGCGCCGGAATCAGATCATGCGTGATGCGCATCGCCGCGGCGATGTGCATCGCGGTCGGAAACGAGTCGTTCGAGGACTGGCTCATATTGACGTGATCGTTGGGATGCACTGGCTGCTTGGCGCCGAGCTTGCCGCCAAGCAGTTCGTTGGCGCGATTGGCGATCACCTCGTTGAGGTTCATGTTGGTTTGGGTGCCGGAGCCGGTCTGCCAGACCACAAGCGGAAAATGATCGTCGAGCTTGCCGTCGATCACTTCGCGCGCGGCGCGGACAATGGCACGGGCACGGCGCTGGTCGATCAGCCCAAGCTCGCGGTTGGTTTCCGCTGCCGCCAGCTTGACGACCGCGAGCGCATGCACGATGTCCATCGGCATCCGGTCATGGCCGATGCGGAAATTCTGCCTGGAACGTTCGGTCTGTGCGCCCCAGTAACGGTCGGCGGGAACTTCGATCGGTCCAAAACTGTCGGCTTCAATTCGTGTGGAATGAGACGGCGACGAGGTTTTTGACCGAGCCATGACCAATATCCGTTACGCGAGGCCGCATCTGTCGCAGTCAACTCACGCTGGCTCATTGTACAGCGGCGCGGATTTGCTGCGCGCGGATTATTTCTTGCGGAAGCGGTCCAGCCGAACGACTTCGGCGCCCTCGGCCGGCTTTGTCGGCCCGTCCTGATTTTCGGCCGCCGGGGCCGGAGCGCCCTGGGCCGAGTGGGCAGGGACTGCCGGAAGATTTGTCGCCGCAGCCTCGGTGGGGGCATCGGACGGCTCGAACTGCAGGCCGAACTGCACCGACGGGTCGAAGAAGCTCTTGATGGAATTGAACGGGACCACCAGACGCTCCGGGATGCCGCCGAACGACAGGCCGACTTCAAATCGGTCCTCGGTCACCACGAGGTCCCAGAACTGGTGCTGGAGAATGACCGTCATCTCTTCCGGGTATTGCGCCAACAGCCGCGGCGAGAGTTTTACGCCCTCCGCGGTGGACAGAAAGGTGATGAAGAAATGATGTTCGCCGGGCAGGCCGTGCTCGGCGGCATCAGCCAGGACGCGGCGCAGTACCCCGCGCAGCGCGTCACGCGCCAGGACATCGTATCGGATATGATCGGTCGCCATTATCAGTCCTGTTGCGTTGAAATGCTGCCGGCCGGACCGGCGGCGATGCCGGTCCCCCGACTCGCCCTTGCCCGCTATGCTACTCCGGTGGCGCGCTGAGGTCAGCAGGCTTGCCGCCGGTGACGGAAATTCCAGCAGCAAGGCCGGGGAAAGTTATCTTGCGTATTCCGGCCGCGAGAGCGGTGCCCATTTTTTGCGAAATACACGCCAGCCAAAATTGAGTGGAGGCTTCTGTTGCCAGGTGCCTCCGAACCCCGCCTAGCGGAGCTTAACCCACTAGGACTTTAGACTTGGTTTTTCAAACCGCTTACGCGGCCTGAGCAACCGGAGCATAGTTGTCG
>JAQGKJ010000299.1 GCA_028290165.1 Bradyrhizobium sp.
TGACGCCGACGACGAGATTGGAAGGGTCGGACTGACGGATGCGCAGCGTGCCGCGTCCGGCCTCGATATCCTCCGCCAGCATCTTCATGCCGCGAACGAGGTTGTCGCCACTGGACGAAAGGGTCTCGCGCAATACTTCCGGATTGGTGAGAACGAAATTCGACGGCGCCAGCGCGTTGGTGATCTGCTGAACGTAGAATTCGGCCTTCTTGCGGGTGTGCGGATCGACGCCCTCGGCGTTGCGCACCAGATCCTGCGCCCATTGCGTCGTGAGCAGATAGAGCTGCATCAGGAAGTCGAAAAACTGGTTGGACTTCCACTCGGGGTCGGCAAAGCGCTTGTCGCGCGGCGACGGCACGATCGCCGGCGGCGCCTGCTCGCCGGCAAGCCGGCGCACCGATGAGCCCCACAGATCGATATAGGCCTTGGCGATTTTCTTCTGCAACTCGGCCGAGCGATCCTGGTCCGACAGCCAGTATTCCGCGACCGCGCTGAAGGTCTTGACCACCTCGGCGAGTTCGCTGGGCGGCTTATCCCTGAGTTCGCCGCTCTCGCGCGGTTTGAGATAGGCTGCGAGCGCCTGGCCACTGCTCTCCATGGCCCGCGCGAGGTTCATCGCAAAGGCTTCGGGGTCGAATTTTTTCGGATGCTGGGTCTCAGTCGTAACGTCGCTCATGTCTGCAACACTATAGCCTCATTTAGGGTTCGTCACCGCGCCGGATCGACGCTTGCCGGGTTCGAGGTTAATGTCGCGCGCTTGGCGTGTTGCACTGCGACAAACAATCTTGGTTCTGTCATATTGAAGCCCTAACGGTGCGATTTCTTGTTCAGGCTTTAATCGTTTCGGGCGACAATGGTTTGAGCGCCGCTGCGGAATCTGGGGACCAGAGGTTTCGCCGCAGCAAGGGTCGTACCAGCGAAGTGGGGACTTGCGTAACCGATGTCGGTGGATCGAAATATATGGGCATTGGCGCCGGGAATGCTGCTGCTGTCGGCGCTTGCGCTCGGCGGCTGCTCGATATCGATCGCGGATTTGCCGCTGGTCGGCACGCCGGCGGATGCGCCCGAGCGCCCGAAGGAAGCCGGCGCCTACCTTCCGGTTCATGATTTGCCGCCGGATCGCGAACAGCCGGAACTGGCGCCAGCGGAGCGGGCGAAAATACAGGCTGAACTGGTCGCTGCGCGGGACCGCCAGGCCTCCGCCGCAGCCGCCAAGGAGGCGGCCTCCAAGGACCGGTAACGCCGGTCTGGCGGTTCGGGACACTGGCGCAGCCGGGCGTCCGTGGTAAAAGAACCCAATTCAACCCGCAAATCAGGGCGAAAATAATCCACTCTGCGCCTGAATTCGCGCTAAATCCTTGATTTGGCGCCTATTTTGGACGAAGCCGATCCGTTCCGAAAATAAGGCGGCATCGGCGATTCTGCCCGGAGCAAGGTCCCATGGAAGAATTTTACCGCATCCGCCGTCTGCCGCCTTACGTGTTCGAGCAAGTCAACCGGGCCAAGGCGGCGGCGCGCAATGCCGGAGCCGATATCATCGATCTCGGCATGGGCAATCCGGACCTGTCGACGCCGCCCCATGTCATCGAAAAGCTGAAGGAAACGCTGGGCAAGCCGCGCACCGACCGCTACTCGGCGTCGCGCGGCATCACCGGCCTGCGCAAGGCGCAGGCCGCCTATTACGGCCGGCGCTTTGGCGTGAAACTCAACCCCGAGACCCAGATCGTTGCGACACTGGGTTCGAAGGAGGGTTTTGCCAATGTGGCGCAAGCCATCACCGCGCCTGGCGACGTGGTGCTGTGTCCCAACCCGAGCTATCCGATCCACGCCTTTGGATTCCTGATGGCGGGCGGGGTGATCCGCTCGGTTCCGTCAGAGCCGACGCCGCGATTCTTCGAGGCGGTGGAACGCGCGATCGTCCATTCGATCCCAAAGCCCCTGGCGATCGTCGTCTGCTATCCCTCCAATCCGACCGCTTATGTCGCAAGCCTCGATTTCTACAAGGATCTCGTCGCGTTCGCGAAGAAGCACGAGATATTCATCCTGTCGGATCTGGCCTACGCCGAAGTCTATTTCGACGACAGCAACCCACCGCCCTCGGTGCTGCAGGTTCCCGGCGCGATCGATGTGACCGTGGAATTCACCTCGATGTCGAAGACGTTTTCGATGGCCGGCTGGCGCATGGGGTTTGCCGTCGGCAACGATCGCATCATCGCGGCGCTGGCGCGCGTAAAATCCTATCTCGATTATGGCGCGTTCACGCCGATCCAGGTCGCCGCCACCGCCGCGTTGAACGGCCCGGACGACTGCATTCGCGAAATGCGCGACACCTACCGTAAACGCAGGGATGCGCTGGTGGAATCGTTCGGCCGGGCAGGCTGGGAAATTCCGCCACCGGAAGCCTCGATGTTCGCATGGGCGCCGCTGCCGAAAGCCTTCCGCGATGTCGGCAGCATGCAGTTCGCAACCCTGATGGTGGAAAAATCCGGCGTCGTTGTGTCGCCGGGGGTGGCCTTCGGCGAGCACGGCGAGGGCTACGTTCGCATCGCCATGGTGGAAAACGAGCAACGTATCCGTCAGGCCGCCCGCGGCGTGCGCCGCTTCCTTGAAAGCGGTCTTGAAACGTTGCACAACGTGGTTCCTCTCGCCAACCGGCGGTAATATTTCCAGCAGGTTTTTTTGGGTTATGGTCGCACCCCTGAAAGTGGGTATTGCGGGGCTCGGCACTGTTGGCGCCGAAGTCGTACGCCTGATCGAGCAGCAGGGCCGCACCTTGGCGGCGCGTTGCGGACGCGGCATCCAGGTTGCCGCCGTCACCGCGCGTTCGAAGGTGAAAAAGCGCGGCCTCGATCTGCGCGGCATCTCCTGGGCCAGGAATGCGCTGGCGCTGGCGAGCGATCCCGGCATCGATTGCTTCGTTGAATTGATGGGCGGCTCCGGCGAGCCCGCGCTGTCGGCGATCGAGGCGGCGCTGAAATCCGGCAAATCGGTGGTTACCGCCAACAAGGCGCTGATCGCCAGGCACGGGTTGCGGCTGGCGAAGTTGGCCGAGACGCACGGCGGCGCGCTGAATTTCGAGGCGGCGGTTGGCGCTGCCATACCCATCGTCAAAACCTTGCGGGAGGGCCTTGCAGGTACCGACGTCAATCGCGTCTACGGCATCCTCAACGGCACCTGCAATTACATCCTGACCCGGATGGAGCTGGAGGGATTGTCGTTTGCCGTATGCCTGAAGGACGCGCAGCGCCTCGGTTATGCGGAGGCCAATCCGTCATTCGACGTCGACGGTCACGACACCGCGCAGAAGCTTGCGATTCTGGCAAGCCTAGCCTTCGGCACCAAGGTGGCGCAGAGCGCGGTCTATGTCGAAGGCATTTCTTCGATCGCGCCCGAAGATTTGCGCGCGGCGGAACAGCTCGGCTATCGCGTCAAATTGCTCGGCGTCGCGGTACGTACCGCCACGGGCATCGAACAACGCGTGCACCCGACCATGGTGCCGAAATCCTCCTCGATCGCACAGGTGATGGGCGTCACCAATGCGGTGACCATCGATGGCGCGGGCATCCCGCCAATCACCCTGGTCGGCCCCGGTGCCGGCGGAGCGGCGACGGCCTCCGCCGTGATCGCCGACATTGCCGATGTCGCGCGCGGCATCCGCGCCAAGCCGTTCGGACGCCCGGTAGAGCGGCTGCGCGCCACCAAAAAGGCGCCAATGGAGCGTCATGAGGGCGGCTACTATATCCGCCTGATGGCGCGCGATCTGGCCGGTACTGCCGCAGCCATCGCGACCCGGCTTGCGGAACAAAAGATATCGATCGAATCGATCGTGCAGCGCCATCCCGATGGTGTTGACGCCAACGGCGCGGCGAGAAAGGCTACACCGGTGCCGGTCATTCTGATCACCTATGCAACCAGCGAGGACGCGGTATACCGCGCGCTGCAGGCGGTACAGCGCGACAAGGTGATCAGCGGCCGGCCGCAGGTGATACGGATCGAAAAAAACTAGCGCGTGGTCCGAACGGACAGTGCGCGAAACGGTTGGTTGCGGGTCGAACGGCCCGCCGTGAAGTTCAAGGAGTTTTGCGATGACGACCCATATTTCCGTTCCGCCGCAGATGTTGCTGGAGCGCATCCTGACGCTCGAGATCGTGCGGGTGACGGAACGCGCTGCGGTGTCGGCAGCAAGGTTGCGCGGCCACGGCAACGAGAAGGCGGCCGACCAGGCCGCGGTCGATGCGATGCGCCGCGAACTCA
>JAQGKJ010000300.1 GCA_028290165.1 Bradyrhizobium sp.
ATTGCGAGCGTAGCGAAGCAATCCAGAGTCACTATGCCGTGCTATGGATTGCTTCGGTCGCTTCGCTCCTCGCAATGACGGTAATTGCGGCCCTCAGCCTTGGCCTAATTTCCCAGCGCCTTGGCGATGCCCTGCCATATTTGGTCCTTGAGCTGGGTCACCGCCGGGCTCGGAATGATGGCGGGTGGGGCTGTTCGCTTTTGGCACGCCTCGACCAGCCGCAGGATCCACACCTCGCCGTCGGTGTAATAGACGTCGCCGCCGCCGTTGCGGCCGGCCATGGTGGGGCCAATTCCAGTCACCTGATATTTGGCCTCGACCATGCCGGCGTTTGCCAGGTCGGTGGCTAAAACCTTTCGTTCGGCGTCGATATCGGCATCGATGTGGTGGGTGATGGCGCCGGTATAGTGGCTGACGCCGACGCTGCGATCGAAGGTCGCATCTCCAAGCCACACCGGGCGCTTTTCCTCGCCTTGCTCCAGCACCTTCCAGAACCGCACATGATGGCGGTGATCGGCGCTGTTGCCGTCGGGCTTTTCGAACGCCAGATCCTCGCGCCGGTTGAGATAGAACAAGGGGCTCACCGGCGCGTCGCGATAGGGGCGATCCAGCAGCACACTGCCGGCGATCTCGATCGATGAGCGCAGCGTCACCGGATCGGCGGGATACCAGCCCGCGGCCTGCATGGCGCAGAGCACGTCCCGGTTGTCGCCGACCAGCCCGACATTGATGGGATCGCCGGGAATGCCCTGCGCGGTGCGCGTCAGCATCGGCAGCGCGGCGAGGCCCTTCTGGTGCTCGTGATGGGTCCAGAACGCCGGCAGCACCAGGTAAGCAGCGAGCGTATAGGCGAACACGAGCGCCAGCGAGAGCAGCAAGAAGCGCTCCAGCCGCGAACGATCCGGCGGGGGCAGGGATTCCAGATCTTCGTAGAGGTCTGCCACGTGGTGTTCTCGCAAATTCTTGTGCGGAAAATATTAGCGCATTTTCCAACTCAGCTCGTCATGCCCGGCCTTGTGCCGGGCATCCACGTCTTTGTATTCGTCAAGAAAAACGTGGATGGCCGGGACGAGCCCGGCCATGACGAGAGGAGGGAGCAGCTACCGCTTGGTCTCGCGGCAGCCGGCGGCTTCGGCTTCCTCGGTCGAGCAGAACCAGCGCGTGCCTTTCGATATCTGCATCTTGATCTGCGCGTACCAGCGGCTGGTCGGCTTGTGATAGATGCATTCGCCTGAACTGTTGACGTTGCCCTTGATGGTGCAGTCGGGCGAGGGCGCGACCGGTCCCGAGGCCGACGCCAGCAGGATGGCGTGCGCGTTCGGCGGCGGCTTGGCGGCGCCCAAAATCGTCGTCTTCTTGTTGCGGACGCGCCAGTCCCACGGCGCGATGAAGGCGCCCTGCCACATCCCTACCTTGGCCTCGCGCGCGGCCTTCTCGTCCTCGTCGTAATCATGCGAAAACCGCAGATAGGACAGCGCCCATCCGTTGCGGACCATCCATTTCTGGATGTCCTCGCCGTCGACCTCGCACCGCGCGATTTGCCGGCCGCGGCGGTCGGTCTGGCTGACGTGGCAGGTCCAGCTCTTGTTGTCGGCATGCTTGATCAATTCGTCGCGCGCGGCGACCCCACAGGTCCAGCGCTCGCCAGTATTATTGAGGCAAAGCTGGTCCACCGACGGCGCGTCGATGCCGCCGAGGCGGATGCGGCTGGACCCGATCTGGACCGTGTCGCCCTCGCGGATCTTCGCGATTCCGCTGATGTCGGCCGCCTCCGCAATGGCCGGCAGCAGCAGTGCAAAAATCGCGATCAGCAATTTCATCAGCATGCAAAAAGGCCGCTTTCGGTGCAAGATTTCAGTAGAAGAATCGCGTCACCTGACGTGCAGATTGTGGTCGGGATTGGGCCGCCGTACCAGCGCCAAGGCGCGGGGCCCGCTTTCAACTTAACGCGATAAAACACCAGAGCGCGATCTTACTTACCCTCCCCCTCCAGGGGAGGGTGAAGGAGCGCTAATCTGCTAGCGGCCCCCCATCATCGCCCGGCGCGCCAGCGAAAGCCCCATCAGCACGAAGGCCGAGGTGACCTCGGGGCCGCCGACCAGGATGCGCGTCGGGGTCTTCATCTTATTCCACTCATAGGCCCGGAACGGGCCATGCCGGCCGCCTTCGCCGACTTGGCTGATAATACAGTGCAGGGCCGGCGTGAAGGTCGCGACATCGGCTCCGAGATGGCCGAGCGCGATCAGCGCCAGCGCCGCGTCGAATACGTTCATCTCCAGCGTGATCAGCTCGGTCTGCACATATGCCAAAACCCTGGCGCGGATGAAATCGAACGCGCCGGCGGGGTCGATCGCCTGTTGGGCGGCAAGCGGCAGCGCGATGAACGCCGCATAGCAACGGCCGAAATAGGCGCAGTAAAGCTCCGGCAGATAATAGATATGCGAGCGCGGATTGGCGAACGCGCCGTTTTGGACGAGGCGCTTCTGGAAGCCGATGATGCGATGCACGGTGTCGAGCCGCTGCGGCGTCTCGATGATCTTCCAGCGGCTTAAGTTGCGGAAACTGACTTCGAGGATGTCGAGATTGAGCGTCGGGTCGAGGTCGTTGCCGAACGGCCGGTCGCCGGCAAAACTGTCGATCCAGGTGACGACGCCGCCTTCGTAATCGATGTTGTCGTTGAGCGGCACCGTCACCTTGGGCTCGTTGTCGCCGCTCGTGACCTGATAGCCGGCCAATAAATCCACCAGCGGCTGGTCGAGCATCGGATCGGTCGAGCCGGCCTGGGTTGCGGCCGAGAAGGCGGAGACCGTGGTATCGACATCCGGCACGTAGACGCCAAAGCCGAGGTCCTGCTTGATGTGGGCGAAGAAGCGCGAGAAGCGCGGATGCGGCAGCGGCGCCAGCGCGGTGACGACGTCGAAAACCTTACCGTCCTGCGCGCGCACCTGTTCGCGGCTGGTGGTGAGGCAAAAGTCGACCATGTTCGCGATCGTGCGGCGCGAGGCAGCGGCCTGATCGGCGGACGCCAAGCCCGTGTCGATAAAGCTCAGCAGCGACTCGGTGAAGAACGCGTCGTAATAGGCGGAGCGGTGGCGGATCTGCATCGGCTGCCACATCGGCTCCGCGACGCCGGTCCAGAGCGGGTTGATCAGGTCGCGGGCCGGCGAGCGCGCGATGAAGACGCGCGCCAGGTTGAACAACAAGGTCGAGTCCTTGTAGCCGCGCGAGTTCAACCCCGTCAGCGCCATCAAGAATTCGCGGCCGCCGACGTCGGGGTCGCCGATCAGGTTGAAGGCGGCGTAGGTCGGGATGAAACCGCGCCTCGCGTAGGCGCGCAGCAGATGCGCGCCGCAGCTGCGGATGACAGGCTCGATCTCGGCGAGACCGGGCGCGCGGCTGGGATACGCCGCCGGTTTCGGCTTGGGATGCCCGACGCCGATGGTATCCAGGAGGTCGGCAACCGGCGCGCCGATCGCGGCCCAGTCGGGGGCCTCGTCGTCGCGGGCGTGGATCAGCGCCTCGCGCAGGCGCTGCAGCCGCCCCTCGTCGCGCAGCTCAAACAGCCCGGTCCGGCGCAGCAGCGAGCGCAGCGGCGGGTTCCCGAGAGCGGTTTTATAGAATTTGCTGATATGCGGGTTCCCGCCGCCGGGCCTGAGCAGCAGGGGATCGCAGACCTCGTACAGCGACGGGCCATCCTTCCGGGCCGTCAGCGCGCGGTAGGCCGCCCCGGCAATCTCATGAAAAGCCATCAAGTTTCTTTCCGCGCGATCTTGTCGCACGTTCCCCCGGGGCAGCCATCCACCGAGCGCGGCAGCCGCCCGCCTCCCTGATACCTGCAAGTCCTTGAAAAACTACACGGGAGGCCCGGAAACACAAATGCCTCTTCTCCCTCCCCCCTTGTGGGGGAGGGCGGGGAGAGGGGTGCCGCAGCGGCGGTGGGGGCTGGTTGCGTGGCCGTCGCAGATTGCGAGGCCGCTAGCGCAGGTGGCGAAGAATCTTTGCTGGGCCACCCCTCTCCCCAACCCTCCCCCACAAGGGGGGAGGGAGCGATAGACCGCCGCCCGCCCAAATGTGACGGAAATCACTGAGATGACTGTCGATTTGGCGGCATTCTCTCGTCTGCAGGGTGTGGCCTGCAAGACCCGGTCGGCCGGAATCAGGCTTCGGAATATGTCAATAAGGTTGCCCGATATAGGCCGGCAGGTTAAGGGTTCTTTGCTGCGGTGCCGCAAATTGAGCGCAATTAGGCTTCAAACGCTCCGGCACCCCCTCAAACCTAAGTGATCCAGGCGCGACTAACTTGCGCGTCTTTGACAATTATTTTTGAGGCAACGACGCGTTGACAATGAGTTGGGATGAAACCGTGATGAATGTATCGCTTTTCCGCCTCTCCCGCCGTTCCGTCGCCATTGCCGCCGTCCTGGTCGGCATGGTGTCGCTGGCGATCGGCGCTCATGCGGCGCTGAACATGCGCGCGCTGGATGCGGCCAAGGCGATCGAGACCGAGCAGATGGGCGCGATCGGCAAGCACCCCTCGAAGATCGCGCTCGTGATCGGCAACGGCAATTATCCCGATGCGAGCGCGCCGCTGGCCCAGCCGATCAACGATGCCCGCGCGCTGACATCGGCGCTGCGCCGCAACGGCTATGACGTCGACGTCATCGAGGACGCCAGCAAGGACGACATGGCCCGCGCGGTCGAGCGCCTGAAATCCAAGATCAGGCCGGATTCCGTGGTCATGCTGTTCTTCGGCGGCTATGGCGTTCAGGTCGGCCGCGAGAGCTACATGATCCCGGTCGATGCCACGATCTGGAAGGAAGCCGACGTCCGCCGCGACGGGCTCTCGATCGAATCCGTGCTGGAGGTGATGAAGGAGAAGGGCGCCCGCGCCAAGCTCGCCGTCATCGACGCCTCGCGACGCAACCCTTATGAGCGGCGCTTCCGCACCTTCTCCCATGGGCTCGCCCCGATCAACGCGCCCGACAACGCGCTGATCCTGACCTCGGCTACTCCAGGAAAAGTCGCCGACGACGGCAAGGGCCAGTACAGCGTGCTGATGACCGAGCTGCTCAATAACCTCAACGCGCAAGCCGCCAACGCCGAAGCCGTCTTCAACCGCACCCGCGTCGCGATCTCGCGCGCCTCCGACGGCGAGCAGGTGCCGTCAGTCTCCTCGTCGCTGCTGGAAGACGTCCGCCTCGGCAACGCCGGCGGCTGACGCCTCTATCCACCAACCGTCATTCCGGGGCGCGCGAAGCGCGAACCCGGAATCCATAACCATCGTGAGTATGGATTCCGGGCCTGCGCCAAGTGGCGCATCCCGGAATGACAGCTAAAGAAGCGGCACCCATAGCAAACTCGTCATGCCCGGGCTTGTCCCGGGCATCCACGTCTTTCTTGCTTTTGTGCAGCTAAAACGTGGATGCACAGGAGCTCGGTTCCGAGCTCCGTCCTTCTATTTATTTTGCGCAAGTCGGGTAGACCCGACTTGCGCCGTCAAGCCCCGCGATGACGCGAAAAAACGAAATCCCCGCCCTACTTCGCGTCCGCCGAGGTCACCGGCCGCACCGGGTCGCCTTCGCGCAGCAGCGAGCCGGCGCGGGCGACGACGACGTCGCCCTCGGCGAGGCCGTCGCGGATTTCGACCTGGCCTGCGGCCATCAGGCCGACCTCGACCCGCCGCGTTTCGACGCGCTGCCGCTTCAGCACCTGGACCACGTTGCCGGCTGAGCCATAGAGCACGGCGGTCAGCGGGACTGCGATGTTGTTGCAGCTCTTGCCGGTCGTGATCATCGCCCGCCCCGACGAATTCACCAGCAGCCGCCGGCTCGTGGTCACCGCGACGAACACCTGGCCGAGCTGGCTGTTGGGTTCGATGGTCGGCGCGATCCGGCGCACCCGCCCGTCGACCTCGCCGGCGCCGACGATCCGGATCCGCGCCAGCTGGTTGACCCCGAGCTTGGCGATATTCTGGGTCGGGACCATGCCGACCAGGTCGAACTGGCCGCCGTTGATGATGGTGAACAGCGCCTCGCCCTTGCCCGAGGCCGCAGCTCCAATCACGGCCGAGGACTGCGAGATCAGCCCGGCGATCGGCGCCT
>JAQGKJ010000322.1 GCA_028290165.1 Bradyrhizobium sp.
GCACCATCGGCAAGGCCGAGGAGGCGCTGGAGAAGATGGTGAAGCGGCTGTCGTCGCGCACCGCGTTCGGCAAGAAGATCATCGAATATTCGATCTGGGAGCAGCGCATCGCCGAGGCCCGCACCGATATCGAGATGAACCGGCTGTTGTGCCTGAAGGCCGCCGACATGATGGACAAGGTCGGCAACAAGACCGCCCAGCTCGAGATCGCCAAGATCAAGGTGGCGGCGCCCAATATGGCGCTGAAGATCATCGACAACGCCATCCCGGCGTACGGCGCCGCCGGCGTTTCCGACGATGCCGGCCTGGCGCGGGACTATGCCTCGATGCGCACGATGCGGCTGGCGGACGGACCGGACGAGGTCCATAACCGCGCCATTGCCAGACTTGAACTTCGGAAGTATGCAAACGCTCCCACTACGCATTAACGGGGAGCTTCCAGGCGCTCCCTTGAAGAAAATTGAGGGAGCGTCATCGTGGCCGAGGGCGTCAGAAAAGACGAGGAATTTTCGGGCACCAAGCCCGTCGAGGAGCGGCATCGGATCGATGAGCTCAGCCTCGACCGCTGGATGCGCGAGCACGTCGAAGGTTTTCAGGGGCCGCTGACCGTCCTGCAATTCAAGGGCGGCCAGTCGAACCCGACCTATCGGCTGGATACGCCCGGCCGATGCTATGTGATGCGCCGCAAACCGTTCGGAAAGCTGCTGCCGTCGGCGCATGCGGTCGATCGTGAGTTCCGCGTCATCGCAGCGCTCGGCAAGCAGGGTTTCCCGGTCGCAAAAGCCTATGCGCTGTGCACCGACGATACCGTGATCGGCGCTGCCTTCTACATCATGTCGATGGAAGAGGGGCGAGTGTTCTGGGATCCGACGCTTCCCAGCCAGACCCCGGAAGCGCGGCGCAAGATCTTTGTCAGCAAGATCGAGACGCTGGCAAAACTCCACCAGTACGATCCGCAAGGAATCGGGCTTGGCGATTTCGGTAAACCCGGAAATTATTTCGCGCGCCAGGTCGATCGCTGGACCAAGCAATACCGCGCCTCCGAGACGCAGCACATTCCCGAAGTCGAGCGGCTGGTCGAGTGGCTGCCGAAGACCGTGCCGCAACAGGAGCGCGTCTCGATCGTGCACGGCGACTATCGCCTCGACAACATGATCTTCCATTCAACCGAGCCGCGCGTGATCGCGGTGCTGGACTGGGAACTGTCGACGCTTGGCGATCCGATGGCGGATTTCACCTATCTGTTGATGCAGTGGACCATGCCGGGCCTCGCCAATGCGGATTTGAAGGCACTGAACATTCCGAGCATGGAGGAGGCGGCGGAAATCTATTGCAAGGCTACCGGCAGCGCCGTTCCCGATCTCAACTGGTATTTCTCCTACAACCTGTTCCGGCTCGCCTGCATTACACAAGGCATCGCTGGCCGCATCCGCGACGGCACCGCGGCCAGTGCGAAAGCGATGGAATCCGCAAAACGTACCGTGCCGCTGGCGAAGGCGTCATGGGAATACGCGCAGAAGGCAGGCGCGGTGTAGGGACTGTCTGTGGCCACGGTCTTGTGTGAGAGGCACGTCGTCGCCCGCGAAAGCGGGCGAGCGACCTTTTCGTCCAATCCACGTCCGCTTTGCTCTGGACGGGACATTGACCGGCAAACGTCCGGCAACCTGCCGATGCCTGTCTTGCCCCTCGACAAGGTGCAACAACTCCACACCCGAATCGGCGTAGCCGATATCACGTCTATCGCCCACACGTTCAATCCGAATTGACGACTCGGCTTTTGGCTAGCCGAGGACGAGATTTCTCCTTGAGGTCGGAAGCGGCCTGTCGAGTTGTGCGGAGCGATTGCGACCAGGGAGAGCGAGTATGAATTTTTGCCAGCTGTCGGATGGAATCCGACTGCATCATCAGCCCCATTATGGGCATGGTGGCCATGGCGCGCCGGTTCCCGGATGGCTGGATTCGTACTCGACGATCGACTCTGGCGATAATAGCGCCGGCGAGGGTGGCAACGGCTTCTTCTCCGGATTGGAGGTGAATGCTCCAGTCGCGACCTTCAGTCCGCTTGACGCCGCGCGCGCCGGCATTCACGGCGAGGCTGATGCCCATCAGTCCAATATCGTTCAGATCGATCAACATGCCGTTCAGGTTGCGGGCATGGGCGGCAGTGGTGGAAACAACAACGTGGCCGCTGGCGGAAACATTTCCGCCCTCGAGTCCGGCCCAACCCATGCGTGGCTCGGCTCCGATATGATCGACAGCGGAGCCAACACGGCCGGTAACGGCGGAGACGGCTATTTTTATGGAGGCATTATTCACGCCTCCATGGTCGTTTATGAACCCATCAACATTAGTGTGGCGGTGGGATACGGTTCCATTGCTGACGCCGATCAGACGAACAATGTGAATTTCAATCAATCCGCCGTTCAGATGGCCGGTATCGGAGGGAACGGCGGCGACGGCAATATCGCGTCGGGTGGCAAGGTCGGCATTTCTTCCGCCGGCACCGACGTGATCGCGACCGGCGGCAACAGCGCGGGCAATGGCGGCCACGGCATCTTCTCGGGAACGCTGGTGGATGCCCCTGTCGTCATCTACCATCCGATCAACATCGCGGTCGCGGGCACCGGCGGCACGGCCGACGCCTCTCAGTCGAATACGGTGGACATCAATCAAGCTGCTATCCAGATAGCAGGTGTCGGCGGCAATGGTGGAAACGGCAACGCCGCCATCGGTGGCTACGTGTCTACCCTCGGATCCGGTTCTGCGTCAGGTGGCTGGGAGATCGAGAGCGGCGGCAGCCATGCCGGCAACGGGGGAGACGGCTACGCTTACGGAGGCCTCGTCCACGCATCTTTCGCGCTGTATGATCCGATTAACATCGCGGTGGCGGGATACAATTCCAGTGCTCATGCCGATCAGACAAACAATGTGGAGTTCGATCAATCCGCTTTTCAGATGGCCGGCATCGGAGGTAACGGCGGCAACGGCAATGTAGCAATTGGCGGAAGCACCGCTGTCTACTCCTCCCTGCCGGGCTTAATCGGCTCTGACGTCATTGTGACAGGCGGCAACAGCGCTGGCTCCGGCGGCGATGGCCATTTCACCGGCAATATCATCGACCTCAACCTAGCGATCTACGCTCCAATCAACATTGCGGTCGCCGGTCCCAATTCCACAGCCGACGCACATCAGACCAATAACGTCCATTTCGATCAGAGCGCGGTCCAGATCGCCGGCATTGGCGGCGATGGCGGTCACGGCAACGCTGCGCTTGGCGGCGATCTCGTCATGCACCTGCTGGCGGACCAACACCTGCTGGGTCACGCCTAGCGCATTGGATTGCCCGACTTCGGCGGCGCGAGGGCAGCCTTTCGGATGTACACGGTTCAGAACGGGTAGCATCAGCTTTGGCAGCTTGGCCGACAGGGCGCGCAAACCCAAAATTGGCGCCGTCCAAATTGGGACGCGCAGTGCGCAAAAACCAACTCAGGGAGACTCACATGACAAGTCATATGACAAAAGCATCGTTTCCTTCCGACACGGTCACGCTAAAGGATATTTCGACGGGCGGTAATAACGCCGGAAACGGCGGAGCGGGCTATAACTACGGCGACATCACGAGCAAGCCGAGCATCAGCTTCGACCCGTACAACAAAGCGTCCGGCGCCGACGTGAGCGTCAACACCGGCGATCACGTTCAACAGAAGGCATATTGGGATGCTGGCGGTGCCAACGCCAAGGCGACTGACTATTCCAAGGCTTATGGCGGAAGTGCCAACTCGAATGGCGATCAGAGCAACTACAGCGGCTATGACACATCCAAGGTGCATGCCGACACGTCGGCGTATCAGAGCAACTTCCTTGCCGCGGACCAGAGCCAGCACGTGGCGGCCGGCATTGGAGGCTATGGTGGAGACGACAACTATGCGCAAGGTGGGGATGTTCACGTGCATGTCTGATCGACGCTTCTAAAGGCCGGGACCGGCGGCCAAGGCCGCCGGTTCTCATTTCGTCGCGAAGTCGATAAATAACGGCTTGGGAAGGGTCGGATTTCAGATCTCTGGCGGGGGACCGCAATGCAGACGCCGCCGCTTCAGCCGAAAATGATGTCATCGCCGAAGACGCCTTTGCAGGCGGCCTTGCGGGCCTGCGCGGGGTCGCTCGGACTCGTTTTCGCGTATAGCTGCAGCTACAATCTCCTCCTTCTCGCTCCTTCCATCTATCTGCTCCAGATCTATGATCGCGTCCTTTCGAGCCGGAGCGGCGATACGCTGCTGATGCTGACGCTGATCGTTGCATTTACCGTCGTCGTTGGCGGAGTGCTTGATGCGTTGCGCCGCGCCGCATTGGGCCGGATCGGCGAGTGGCTCGAGGAAGAACTCCATCCGGCGGTGCTCTCCGCCTGCTTCCAGAACGCCTATGAAGCCGATCCGGCGCGCGCCTCGGAGGCCTATCGCGATCTTACGAGCCTGCGTCAGTTTGCTCAGTCGGGAGCATGCTCGATGCTGTTTGACGTGCTCTGGACGCCGCTTTTCCTCGGCGTTCTTTTCCTCGTGCATCCGTTGCTGGGGCTGATAGGCACACTCAGTGCGCTGTTCCTGCTTGGTCTCGGGTTCGCCGGCGACTTCGTCACGGAAGGCCCGTCGGCGCGGTCAGTTGCCGCGTTGACGAGGAGCCATGGATGGTTCGGCATGGCTGTCGCAAACGTGCGCGTGATCAGGGCCATGGGAATGCTCGAAGGCGCCGCACGCCTCATCCGCCAAGCTGCGCAGCATGCGAGAAGCGAACACGAGGTGGTCCAACGCCGCAGTGAGATCATCATGCTGATCTCCAAACCAGCGCGGGCGCTGGCGCAGGTTCTGATCATGGGCTCTGCCGCTTGGCTCGTCCTCGAACAGGGCAGGAGTCCCGCCATCATCTTTGCCACGACGCTGTTGTTCGGACGCGCGCTCGCACCCATTGAAGGGGCGATTGCAGGCTGGAAGGCGTTCGCGATGGCCTCAGCCGCCTATCGCCGGCTCAACGGCATCATGGCCGCCGTCACCCCGGTTGCGAATATCAGGCCTCTCGCGGACAGGCCGAAGGGCAGCCTCATCGTCGACAACGTTGGCGCCGCCCTGCCAGGATCGGGCCATTTGATGCTGAGGGGCGTGTCGTTCCGTCTCGCGCCCGGTGAATGTCTCGGCGTCATTGGTCCATCTGGCTCAGGCAAATCCACGCTTGGCAAAATCATCGCTGGAATTTTCGCTCCAACGGTAGGTTCGGTCCTGCTCGATAGCATCGACGTTTCAGCGGTGCGCGATTCAGGCGGCGGTCGACGCCTCGGATATCTCCCGCAAGATATCGATCTGTTCGGAGAGACGGTAAAGGACATCATTGCACGGCTGGATGATGCCGATTTGCAGAAGGTCATTGAAGCAGCAAAGCTGGCCGGCCTGCACGAGACGATACTCCGGCTGCCGCAGGCGTACGATACGCTGATCGTCGGCGGAGGGACCAATCTCTCGCGCGGGTTTCGCCAGCGCCTCGGTCTTGCACGAGCGTTTTATGGCGACCCGCACCTCGTGGTTCTCGACGAGCCGAACGCCAGCCTGGACCACCTCGGCGAGTGTGGGCTCTTCGACGCCATTGAACGAATGAAGGCGGCCAATACGACGGTGATCATCATCACCCACCGGATAGGCATCCTCGCCGCAACCAACAAGATTGCGATCATGCAGGGCGGCGCGATCAGCGCATTTGGAGAGAGCAAGGAAATTTTCGACAGGTATTTGACACGACCTCAAGTCATCTCGCGCGAATCTGCGCTGCCACATTCGAACCAGGAATGCGGCAGCAGCGTTGGCGCCTCAGCCCAAGCGATCTTGCCGTGATCCGCAGCAAACATTTTCACGGTCTCACTGCCCGAAGGGCGGGTGACCGCATGAAAATCGCATTCGCTAGCGTCGCGACCCACAGCAAACATTTTCACGATCTCGCTGCCCGAAGGGCGGGTGACCTCATGAAAATCGCATTCGCTCGCGTTGCGAGCCACAGCAAACATTTTCACGATCTCTCTGCCCGAAAGGGAAGTGATCTAAAGAAAATCGCATTCGCTCATGTCCAGATTTGGGAAGTTCCGCGATCGCCCAGGTTGGCACCGCCGTCGCTGTGTGACCGACTTCGCGGTGTCACCTGGACAGGAAATCTGCTGGTCGGCTGCTTTGTCGTGGGCCTCGGTGCCTGGTCAACCTTCGCGCCCCTCGAAAGCGCCGCGATCGCTTATGGCACCGTCGAATCCGAGTCGAGCCGAAAGACGATCCAACACCTCGAGGGGGGCATTATCAGGGAAATTCTGGTCGCGGACGGCGATGTTGTCCGCGCTGGACAAACACTGATCTCATTGGAGGACACCAAGTCCCGTGCGGAAGTCCAGAGCCTGCAAGGCCAATTGTGGGACGCGATGACTCGAGAAGCACGGCTGCAGGCGGAACAACGCGGGGACGAGCGGGTGTCGTTTCCGGCCAAGTTGAATATGGCGGAGTACGAGAGCCCCTCAGTCGCGGCCGCTCTTGCGGGCCAGCAAAGCATCTTCGAAACGCGTCGAAAGGTCTTTCAATCGCAGGCGGTCGTAAATCGGGAAAAAAGGTCGCAGGTCGAGAAGGAAATCGAGGGCCTGAGGGCACAGGAAAGCGCGGCCTCGAAGCGAGTCGAAATCGTCGGCGAGGAAGCGGCTACAGTCGCCATTCTCGTTAGCAAGGGCCTCGAGCGGCGGCCGCGCCTTCTGAACCTCGAGCGGGAAAAGGCTGACATCGAGGGCCGGCGGGGCGAGATAGTCGCGCAGATCTCGCGCGCCGAGCAGGTCATCAACGAATCGCAGGCAACTCTCCTCAAATTAGAAAGTGACCGGCAAAACGAGATTGCGCAGTCGCTGCGCGAGGCACAAAACCAGATTCTTCAGATACGCGAGCGACTACGGGCGACCGAGGATCAATTGTTGCGAACGGCGGTCAAGGCGCCCGAGGATGGCGTGGTAACCGAACTTCAGGTCCATACGCCCGGTGGCGTGATCGGCGCCGGCGCACCTCTCATGGACCTGGTTCCCCGGCAAGATCGTCTCATCGTGACTGCGCGCGTCAGGCCGGAGGACATCGACGTCGTCCGTCCCGGACTGAGCGCCGATGTGAGCCTCCTGCCCTACAACCAGCGCCGCGTACCACGGCTCCAGGGAACTGTGACGCATGTCTCTGCCGACCGGCTTGTCGACAAACGCACCGACCAGCCATATTACGCCGCGAAGATTCGAGTGCAGGATCCACGGATCGCTGCGATCGACGGTATCAGGATCATTCCGGGAATGCCGGCACAGGTGTTCATCAAGACCGGTCGTGGGACCGTGGCACTCTACGCCCTCAGGCCCCTGCTCGACAGTTTCCACAACGCTTTCCGCGAGGATTGAGCTGCTAGCAGCATCGGGAGCGCGGGAGCCTTCAAGATGAAGGCACTCGTGAGCGTGCGTGACTGTTATGACCGGATAACCGTTGGCTCCAACGAAGCACCGCCTCGGTGCGGTTGCGAGCGGAACACTTCCGCATGATGTGTTGAATGTGCATCTTTACGGTGTTTTCCGAAAGCTTGAGCTTGACGGCAATCAGTTTATTGGGAAGGCCGAGCTTCAGCGCCTCAAGCACATGTTGCTCGCGGGGCGTAAGGTCGGCCATCATCTTCTCGGGCACAATCATGGTGGCGCCGTTACCCGCGTGGATGGCGGGTAGATCGGAAGCGCCGGTGTATTCCGATATGGTGTTGAGGCTCGACGGTTCATTTTGTCCAACAATGGGTAGTGGTCGGTAGACCCCGCCGGCAAGAACGAGGCGCAATCCGGCGATAGCGACCTCGACCGGTATCGAAGTCGGAAAAAACCCGCGGACTCCGCGTTGCATCGCCGCTGAGGCGGTGGCCTCGTCGTCGCGATTTGACAACACCGCCACGTATGCGTTCGGATAGCATTCTGCGAGGTGCGCCAGACTATCCTCGATCGAAGGATCGGAGATTTGTCTTTCCCCGATATTCAGCGCGACCAAGCGGACATCTCTTCCTGACAACCAGTTCAGGCCACTGGTTGTTGCCATTTCTACGATTTCGAATCCGGTTAGCTCTCTCTTGAGAATACTGGCAATGCAGGTGCGCGCCAGGACGTGATGCTCGACGATCGCGAGCACCGGCGATTTTTGCGATCCGTTGAGTGCTACTACAGGATTGGCAAAATCGTCCATGATGTCCCCGATTTCAGAGAAATGCTGAACCGCTCCACTAGCCTGGATTCCCATGGAACAATTGACCTCACACCATTTGCCGCGATTTCCTTCGCATGGCGACGTTGCTCTCGATTTTCCAGCCGCTGCGCAGGAACGGCGCTCAGCGGTCCTTCTGGTGTCCGGCAGGCAAGAAATTCGGTCGCTGTTCTGCTGTTTCTGACGAGTTGCAAATGTTGCGATACGCGGTCGCCGCCGCTGAGCTAGCGGGACCATCGTCGACAACGTATGCATCATCATCTTTCACGAGATAAAGAAACGGCCTATCTCCGGTATTTTCACCCGACGCTTTTTTCCCTTTGACGTGGCCGCAAATGGTATCGATGGACTGCCCGAACGTATTTTTTCGGATGGCCCGTTTCATGTCACCGAACTCGGCAGACGCCGGGTCCTCCAACTTGGCAGCAATCGTGGTCTTCGCCTTTATAATGACTGGATCGGACGTCTCGGCGGGCTGACCGGAAGCCGGAGGATCGACTTTGGCTGCGATCGTGGTGGACTTCGCCTTTTTCGTGGCGAGATGGGCTCTATCGCGGAAGTGAGCAGACGACGGCTTTTGCGTCTTCTCCGCGATCGCGGATTTGACCGTTGTTGTTGCGGAATTGGCCTTGAATGACGCTGGCTCTGCTTCAGTGCTTTCACCAGCAGCCATCTTGTCGAAACAGGCGAACGAATTCGGCTCCGTGCATACGTCCATCCTCACATGCGGCGGCGCAAAGCAGCTACATCCGACCAACGTCGCGGCTAAGGTACCAATGAGAAGCATTCTCATGCAAATCCCTCATCGGGGGCTGAGTCCTGCTCGCAATTTCTTGCGACAATAATGCTGCGCTGATTATCTATTTGTCGCGCAAAAGTATTAAATGCTTGTTAAACGCGCGGCCTTCGCCGCAGCAAGCTTTTGGATAGTTAATGTCGGCGCATCGCAATTTCGCGGTAGGAAAGTTTTTCCGGGTCGAAGCGTTTCCGCGATGCTTGCGGACGATGATGCCGACGTCCGCGCCTGCGTCGTCGCGACGCTGGGCCGGCCTGGATATGTTGTGTTGGAGACCGCGCGCGGTGAAGATGCTCTGCGCAGGTGGATGAGTATGAAAGCATCGGTCTCTGATGTGGCGATGCATGAACGGCCAAAAATCAACCGGCAACAAAAGGCTCTTTTGCGGGTGCGGAGCGCGACAAGCTTGGCGCGCCTTTGTCATCCTGTCGATCGGACGAGAGAGATGAGTGATCTAATGTCTGAGGTGTAAGGACAGTTTACTGAGACCTTCGTGACACGGGACCTGATGGAAGCGAGTCGAAATGATCGAGTCTCTGCACTGAGTCCGGCGGGCTGACCACCGAATCGGCGCCGATTGCATGCAGTTTCTCACTCCCGCAAAGTGCTAAACTTCGAACGCGTGGTCCTTCAGGTTCGACCATACCGGTTTTCCCTCTGTCCAGTTCATCCAGCTGATCATGTTTTTCTTCTTGAGTGTCGCCCTTCATAAATCGTGCAGCGGAACAGGACCTCGATAGTCCCTAGCATCAGTACGATGGCGAGGAACACCAACACCAGGCCGAGCGGCCTGACCATCGGCTCGGGTTTGCGTTCGATGATGGGTGTTGGCGCTACCTGAACGATATCGACCCAGCGCGCGACAATAGGGGGCGCTGATGGTTCGATATTCGCCCAGCGATCTGCCCATGGCGTCTGCACAGCTTCGTCATCAGGCAGCATCTTCGACATCGAGTCATGCCAGTTGGGCTGATCAATTTTTGCCTGAACTTCCTGGATCCGAATTTTTCGCTGAACTTCATTGATCTGATGATGTCGACGTATCGCTGTCGCGTCCCAGCAATGATCCCGGCCATGCCAATAGATGTGAACCGAGCCAAGGCGCTGACGCGCTTCGGCCTTGCTCATGCAGGACTGTGAAGCTTCTGATGGCGTCGCCGCCACCAACATGACCAACATCGATACAGCAATAACTGCGATAGGCATGGGTCACTCCGTCTTGATTACGGATACTGACGCGCCTCCGCCGAGGTATCTTGTTGTAACGTCCAAAAATTGACTATTTGCAAATTATGACCGTTTTTAAAGGACAATATG
>JAQGKJ010000342.1 GCA_028290165.1 Bradyrhizobium sp.
TCACCATCGAGCACATGCGCGCGATGAAGGACCGCGCCATCGTCTGCAACATCGGCCATTTCGACAACGAGATCCAGATCGCGCATTTGCGCAACCTGAAATGGACCAACATCAAGCCGCAGGTCGACGAGATCGAATTTCCCGACAAGCACCGTATCATCCTGTTGTCGGAAGGGCGCCTGGTGAACCTTGGCAACGCCATGGGGCATCCGTCGTTTGTGATGTCGGCCTCCTTCACGAACCAGACGCTGGCGCAGATCGAACTGTTCGCCAACAACAAGGACGGCAAGTACGAGAAGAAGGTCTATGTGCTGCCGAAGTCGCTGGATGAGAAGGTGGCGCGGCTGCATCTGTCCAAGATCGGCGTCAAGCTGACCAAGCTGAGTCCTGACCAGGCCGAATATATCGGCGTCAAGCCCGAAGGCCCGTTCAAGGCGGACCATTACCGGTATTGAGTTTAACCTCATCATTTCCGTCTCGCTCATTTCACACGCGCGCCGGAATGATGCTGTTGTTCGTCATGCCCGGCCTTGTGCCGGGCATCCACGTCTTTACAGTCAGCAGTAGCGAGGACGTGGATGGCCGGGACGAGCCCGGCCGTGACGGCTGCAAATTGGGTGGCTCCTGGCAATGACGGCATCGGAACATTTCGACGTGCTGATCGTCGGCGCCGGGCTGTCCGGGATCGGGGCGGGTTTTCATTTGCAGCAGAAGTGTCCTTCCAAGAGCTACGTCATTCTCGAGGGCCGCGACTGCATCGGCGGCACCTGGGACCTGTTTCGATATCCCGGCGTCCGCTCCGACAGCGACATGTTCACGCTCGGCTATTCGTTCAAGCCATGGACCGAGCCGAAGGCGATCGCCGATGGGCCGCGGATCCTGAACTATGTGCGCGAGACCGCCGCCGAGAATTCCATCGACCCCAAGATCCGCTTCCACCATCGGGTCAAGCGGGCGTCGTGGTCGACGCCGGAGGCGCGCTGGACCGTGGAGGCCGAGCGCACCACAGGCGAGGGCGGCACCGAGGTCGTGCGCTTCACCTGCAATTTCCTGTTCATGTGCTCGGGCTATTACAGATACGAGGCCGGCTACACGCCGGAATTTGCCGGCCGCGAAAATTTCGCAGGTCCCATCGTGCACCCGCAGCAATGGACCGACGACATCGACTATGCGGGAAAACGCGTGGTGGTGATCGGCTCGGGCGCAACGGCCGTGACGCTGGTGCCGGAGATGGCCAGGAAAGCTG
Organism: Bradyrhizobium sp.; assembly: GCA_028290165.1. The sequence goes on from JAQGKJ010000342.1 coordinate 1,247, forward strand.
CGCACGTCACCATGCTGCAGCGCTCGCCGACCTATGTGGTGTCGCGCCCGGCGCAGGATCCGCTTGCCAACAAATTGCGGCGCAATCTCCCGGCAAAGCTCGCCTATCATCTGATCCGCTGGCGCAACGTGCTGTGGGGCATGTATTTCTTCCAGCTCTCCAGGCGCAAGCCGGCGCGGGTCAAGCAACTGATCCTCGGCGGCGTGCGCATCGCGCTCGGTCCCGACTACGACGTCGCCACGCATTTCACGCCGCGCTACAACCCCTGGGATCAGCGGCTTTGTCTGGTGCCCGATGGCGATCTCTTCAACGCCATCAAGGAAAAGCGCGCTTCGGTGGTCACCAAGGAGATCGACACCTTTACCCAAAACGGTATCCGCCTGAAGGACGGCAGCGAGGTCGAAGCCGACATCATCGTCACCGCCACCGGTCTGGTTCTGCAGGTACTCGGCGGCATGGAGGTCAGCGTCGACGGGCGAACGATCGATTTTTCCAAGACGCTGAACTACAAGGGCATGATGTATTCGGACGTTCCCAATCTCGCATCCTCGTTCGGCTACACCAACGCGTCGTGGACGCTGAAATGCGACCTCACTTGTGAATATGTCTGCCGGCTGATCAATTACATGGACCGGCACGGCTACAAGCAATGCATGCCGCACAATGTCGATTCCTCGATCACCGAATTGCCGTCGCTGGATTTTTCCTCCGGCTACGTGCAGCGCTCGATCGCGAAAATGCCCAAACAGGGCTCGAAGCGGCCGTGGCGGCTGTATCAGAATTACGCGCTCGACATCGTCAGCTTGCGCTTCGGCAAGGTCGATGACGGGGTGATGCAGTATTCGTGACGGCAAGGTGCGTCCTATCGCCGCTATGCGTTGTTTCACGTATTCGTGCCGGCTAGCGAATCGTCCATCCTGACCAAACGGTTAACGCCGTGTTAATCGGCGGGCCTTACACTGGGCGGTTGAGATTGCCGACTGCACGAGGAATCCCATGGACGCCCAGAGAATTGCCGTCGATGCCGTGGTCGCGCTGACCGACTGCGATCGCGAGCAGGTCACCCTCTTCATCCGCAGGCTGTATCTCGCCGGCGTGAAGGACCCCAAGCGCCTGACCTTCAAGGGCCTGCAGGCGATGTCGCGGGCCTGAGCGCGCGGACAGCTCTTGCATTGCGCAACGAGAACGTACCTGGGTCATCCAGCTTTGAACCTGATTGCTTGGTCGCGTCCGCCTTCGCTCGTTGAGCTACAGCGGACAGGTCGCTACTCCACTAACGGTCGTCATACCCCGCAGTACGCCGCGGCCTCTCAGTGTATCACTGGCATCTCTGGAATACTGGATCACCCGCTTTCGCGGGTGATGACAACTTGGGAAAATTTCAAACAGCCAAGTTTAGATACAGAACCGCATTCCCGCGGCGCGATGCGCCCGAGTTGTGCATGAAACCTTCGCCCAAAATGAGGGCGCGGGGAATGCCGGGCGCCCAGTGCACCCGCAGCCTCGCGTGCAAAATGTAGAGAGCACACGAGTTAGGGCCTGTCCTCAATTGAGCCAGATGATAGCAGCCGCGAGGTGGATTGCGGCGAGGAAATTTCTGGCGGTTTTGTCGTAGCGGGTGGCGATGGCGCGGTATTGC
>JAQGKJ010000345.1 GCA_028290165.1 Bradyrhizobium sp.
CGTCCAATGCGGCTCGCACCGTCTTGACCGCCTGCAGCATGGTCTCGAGCCGGTTGGCGATTGCCTCAAGCCGTGCCGGTGGTGTGATCGGGTCTGTGGCCGGGCAGGAGGCCTTGAGCATGTCCGCTGCCTTTGCACTGGCCTGCTGGAGCGACGCAAAGCTGGCGCGTTGCGCTTCGCTCATGTGAAGCCTTGCTTCGATCTCGGCCGTCGGCCACTGCGGCACGTTCGCCTGCGCCGTCTGGCAACTCTCCACCAGCGAGCCGCTACTGGCCCTCTGCTGGTTGCGCTGGTTTTGCATGACCGCGTTCAACCGGGCTCTCTGTTCGTCACTCAAGAGGTCGTAGAATTTCTGCAGCGCCGGCTGAACGGTCTCGACCGCTGATATCATCGCCTCAATCCGTGTCTGCATCGCGGCGAGGCGGTCGGGCGCCGTCAACGCGATCTGGGTCGGGCATGCGGCTTTGATTTCCTGCGCGGCCTTCACGGAGGCGTTGGCAAGTTCATCGAGCGCGGCACGCTGGGCGTCGTTCGGCTGGATGGCCTGTTGAATCTCATCGATCGGCATACCAGCAATCTCGCGGCTGTCGTCGCCGCACAGTTGTGCTAGCTGTTGGGACGTCGCTCTCGACCTCGTCGAACTCCCACCCGCGCGTCCAACGGTAGCCTGAGACCCGCCGCCACCGCCCGGTGGCAGGTAGCCTACCAGGTCGTCATAGCCATAGGGTGAGAACAGGCCGGCATAGATGTCGTTATAACCGTAATCCCAGAACAGCGGATCGTAGCCGTAGCCCCACAGCGCGTAATCGTAGATGTCGTAATAGGCGAGCGGCCAGAACAACGGTCCGACCCAGCCAAACCCGCCGTGGGGGTGTCGCCACCACCCGCCGCGGCCGTCACGTCCACGCCATCCCGCGGTGGCGGCGCTGGCGACGAGCTGGGCGCGGGCGTTTGGATTGCGCAGCGCGGTTCTATTGTGCAATGCGCCAGCGACCGCGCGCGAGTTCAACGCGCTTCGCACGGCGTTCGAACGCATCGCTGCGTTCCGATTCTGATTGACGCCCGCGTTCCGGCCTTGGCCGAGCGTGGCCGCTCGATTTGCGTTCGCGGCGCCCCGGTTTGCGTTCAACCCCGCTGCGCGGCTGGCCGCCCGGTTGGCACCGCTGCGAATCGGATACGAGCGTTGCCCGCGAAAACTTGGCCGTGATGCCAGGTGCGATACCGCGGGCCTGCCACCAATGCGCGCGCCGCCGAAATGTGCGCCGCCAACGTGCATCCCGCCTCCGCCGATGCGAGCGCCGCCGCCTCCGAAATGCGCCCCTCCACCGCCGATGTGCGCGCCGCCGCCACCGAAATGCGCTCCGCCGCCCCCACCGAAATGCGCCCCGCCGCCGCCTCCGAAATGCCCGCCGCCGCCGCCGCCGCCGCCGCCATGGCCTCCACCTCCGCCGCCTCTCCCGGGACCCGCGTAAGCAGCGCCCACCAGTACAGTGGTCAGAACAGCGACGGCGTAGATTTTGATCTTCGTCATGGCACCCTCGAGCGCCCCCTGCGAGCTACTTATAAATGTGGCTTATTCGAACACTCGATAACCCGCGGACAATGGCAAAGTTCCCCACCAGCCTGGGCCGAAGGCTTTCAACCAGGCCTTGGCAACGCGGTACGCAGCAGGGCAGTCGGGTTCCCAAACCTGCGGCTTCGAATCTTCTCAGAATCGTAATGTCTTCTCAGAATCGTAATGACACGGTCTTGAAATCGGTTTTAGATAATTCGGGGCTGGGAGGTTGGAGGCAAGAAATGAAGGACCTCGTTCGCTACCGGGCGATGGAGTCCCTTTGCCGTCAGAGCGCGGTATTTCATCCCCTTGAAAGCTGGCGGCTGCTCGCAGAGGCAGAGATGTGGCACCATAAAGCGCTGGAAGAAATTTCGCCGCGCGCTGCGGCGTGCAACGCTATCACCCCGACGGTTGCATTCGTTCGAACAGAATCTCTTAGCAACGCGCGCGACGGAAGCCGATTGGCGGGCTGAGCCTGCGTCAAGGCGTTCCGACCGATTGCGCGCTGATCAAGAACGGAACCTGGCTTTCCCCGGTGAATTGTCGTCGTCAACCGAAAGGGAAGGCGGCCATGAAATTCACCGCAACCTCACTTGCAGCTGTGCTCGCGCTCTCCGGCGCCTTCGCATACGCACAAAGCGGCGCGCCAAGCGGCCGCGGTTCCACAACCGGTGATCCCGCGGCGAGTTCTGCCACGCCGGGCACATCGCCGACCACCGGCAGTTCGATGAAGCCGAGCCGGAGCGGAAGCGGCACCTCCACCTCGGGCGGCAGCGATGCCAATGGCGACCAGGGCAGGGACAGGATGCCCGACAGCACTCAAGGCGTAAGGCCGCTCAACCAGCAGAACAAACCCGACAAGATGTAGGCGAGCGCAGAACCTATTCCACCTCGGCTCGCGCGGCCTGCCAAAGTCGGCGATGACGCGGTTGAATCGTCGCGATCATCAGGTCGCGGATGCTCGGGTTGGCCGACGTCATGGTCCGCTACACGATCATGCCTGCATCGGCAATTTGGCAAGCAGCTTGTCGAGCGTGATCGGGTAGTCCCGGATCCGCGCGCCGCACGCGTTATAGACGGCGTTGGCAATCGACGCGCCGGCGCCGCAGATGCCGAGTTCGCCGATGCCCTTGCTCTTGAGCGGATTGGACCTCTCGTCGAGCTCGGCCAGAAAGATCGCGTCGATGGCCGGAATATCGGCATGCACCGGCACGTGGTATTCGGCGAGGTCGTGATTGACGTAATAGCCAAAACGCGGATCGAGCGTCATGTCTTCGTGCAGCGCAGATCCCACGCCGAACACCATTCCGCCGATCGCCTGGGACCGGGCCGTCTTCGCGTTGAGGATACGGCCGGCTGTGAACACGCCCAGCATGCGCCGCAGACGCACTTCGCCGGTATCGGCGTCAACGCCGACTTCGGCGAAATGTGCACCGTAGGACTGCTGCGAGAACTCCCTGTTGTTGCTGCCGGGTTGGATTTCACCATCAGCCTCAACGCCGGCGCCGACAAGGTCGGTCAACCGTACCGATTGTTCTCCAGATGCAATGCTGCCGTTGGCAAAGCGCGCGGTTTCCGGATCCATGCCGGCCATGCGCGCCAGCTTTTCTCGCAAGCTGTTGCAGGCCTCAAACAGCGCCGAGCCTGAACTGCCGGCGCCCCACGACCCGCCCGAACCGGCTGCTTCAGGAAAGCTGGTGTCGCCGAGCTCGACCTTGACGCGTTCCACAGGCAGGCCGAGCATCTCGGCGGCGATCTGCGCCAGGATGGTATACGTGCCGGTGCCGATGTCGGTCATCGCCATTTTGACAGTCGCGGCGCCGTCGGGACCCAATCGGACATTGGCCCTGGAGAGCCGAAGTGGATTGCCCCGCGTCGCTGCCGCCATGCCCATTCCTACGAGCCAACGTCCGTCACGGACCTGGGCCGGCTTCGGATTGCGTTTGTCCCATCCAAATCGGCGCGCGCCTTCCTGCAGGCAGGCGATTAAATGGCGGCTGGAATAGGGAATATGCTTTTCGGGATCCTCACTCGGCTCGTTTCGCACGCGCAGTTCGATCGGGTCGAGATTGAGCTTTTCGGCCAATTCATCCATCGCGCATTCGAGCGCCATCAGCCCGACGGATTCGCCAGGGGCGCGCATCGAAGACGCGACCGGAATGTCCAGTGGTGCCAGGCGATGCCGCGTCAGGCGATTAGGTCCGGCGTAGAGCGTGCGCGTTTGGAGCGCGGCGCCCTCATAAGTTTGCTCGCTCGGTAAATTGCCTGAGAACACGTCATGGCCGATCGCGAGGATTCGGCCGTCCCGGTCGGTACCCAGGCGCAGGCGCTGGATGGTGTCGGAACGGTGCGTCGTGACATGAAAGATCTGCTGCCGGGTCAGCGCGGTTTTCACTGGCCGCTTGAGCTGTCGCGATGCGATCGCCGCCAGAATGGCATCGGCATTGACCCAGAGCTTGCCGCCGAATCCGCCGCCGATGAACGGACTGACCAGCCGCACATTCTCGACCGGAATTTTCAGGGTTGTGGCGACCGCCTGCTGGCCCTGGTTCAGCATCTGGTTTGCGGTGTACAGGATCAACTTGTCGCCGTCCCACATCGCAAGCGTGGCGTGGGGCTCCATCATGGCGTGACTTTGCAATGGGGTGGTATAGGTCACGTCAAGTTGCACCGGGGCGCCGGCGAAGGCTCGCGTGAAATCTCCGACCGCGCTATCGGCAGCCGGAGCATCGCCTGGCTTCGGAACGCGCGCCTGATCGAGGTTTGTACGGAGCGCGTATTTTCCGCTCGACCGATCATATTTTACGTCAACCAGGTAAGCAGCCGCCCTGGCCTGCTCAAAACTTTCCGCGACCACGAAAGCCACCGGTTCGCCATAGCGCGAGACTTCGGGTCCTGTAAGCACCGGGCGGGCCTCGCGGTGATTGCCGGTGCCTTGAGCGGGCGAGTTATGATAGGTGAGTACCAGGGCGACGCCCGGCGCCTTCTCTGCCGCGCGCGTATCGATCGATCGGATCTTTCCTTTCCCGATCGAGGCCTCGACCACAAAGCCGTACAGCGTATTGTTGCCCTGCTGCATCTCGTAGGCGTAGCGCGCGCCGCCGGTAACCTTCAGCCGGCCGTCAACGCGGTCGAGCGGTCTGCCGACAATGCCCTGGGCGTCAAGCGCATTCGAGCCGACAGGTGAATTCATTTCCATGCGTGCGCTCCGTCAGGTCCGAGTGGCATCCGCCAGCACCGCGTGCAACGTGCGCCGTGTCAGCGGAATCTTGAAATCGTTGCCGCCGTAGCCGCGGGCGCCATCAAGTACAGCGTTGGCAGCTGCGTTGAAGGTGGCTGTGTTCGCAGGAGCGTTGGCCAGTTTTTGCTCCGCCTGCGCGACGCGCCAGGGCTTGGGGGCGAGACCGCCGAACGCAAGCCGCGCCGAACGGATTCGTCCACGCTCGGAATCGACGATCGCGGCGACTGATACCAGCGCGAAGGCGTATGAGGCGCGGTCACGGACCTTGCGGTAGATATGCACACCCGGTGGCGGCGGCGGCAACGTTACCGCCGTGATGATTTCACCTGATTTGAGCGAGGTCTCGATCTCGGGCGTCTTGCCGGGGAGACGATGAAATTCAGCAATCGGAATCACGCGGGTCTCGCCCTCGCGATTGACCGTCTCGACCTTGGCGTCAAGTGCCCGCATCGCCACTGCCATATCGGAGGGATGAGTGGCGATGCATTGGTCGCTCGCGCCGAGGATGGCATGAATGCGGTTGAAGCCGGCGAGCGCCGCACAGCCCGAGCCGGGGCTGCGCTTGTTGCAAGGCTTTGTGACGTCATAGAAATAATAGCAGCGCGTTCGCTGCAGCAGGTTGCCGCCGGTGGTAGCCTTGTTGCGCAACTGGGCGCTCGCGCCCGCCAGCAAGGCGCGGCTAAGCACGCCGTAGCGCTGGCGCACGCGGGAATCAGCCGCGAGATCGCTGTTGCGAACCAGTGCACCGACGCGCAGGCCTCCGTCCGGGGTCTCTTCGATGTTGTCCAGCGGCAACCGGTTGATATCGACCAGCGCCGATGGCGTCTCGACCTGCAGCTTCATCAGGTCGAGCAGGTTGGTGCCGCCGGCAATGATTTTGGCGCCAGGTTTCACGGCAGCGGCGGCAGCCTGCGCGGTCGAATCTGCGCGCTGGTAGGTGAAGGCCTTCATGTCGGGCTCCCCGCGGCTTGCTTGATGGCTGCTACGATGTTCGGGTAGGCCGCGCAGCGGCAGATGTTGCCGCTCATCCGCTCGCGGATTTCGACGTCGGTGAGTTCAGCCATCGGCTGCGTCAGATCTTCCGTCACATAGCTCGGCATGCCGGTCCGGCTCTCGGCGAGCATTCCGACGGCGGAACAGATCTGGCCGGACGTGCAATAGCCGCACTGAAAACCATCATGCTCGACGAAGGCCGATTGCAACGGATGTAGATGGTCGCCCTCGGCAAGCCCCTCGATGGTCGTGACGGATTGTCCATCGTGCATCACCGCCAGCGTCAGGCAGGAATTGATCCGGCGTCCTTCGACCAGCACCGTGCAGGCACCGCATTGACCGTGATCGCAGCCCTTCTTCGAGCCCGTCAGCGCCAGATGCTCGCGCAACGCATCGAGCAGCGTGGTGCGTGGATCGAGCGTCAGCGAATGAGTGTGTCCATTGATCTGAAGTTCTACCGTTACGGGCGGGGGCGGCGGCCCGGCATCAACCGAATCGGCAGCGAGAGCCGCGCGCGGAAGCGTAGTCAGCAATAGCGCGGTGGTTCCGGTCTCGATTACCGTTCGCCGGGTAATCTCGAATGTGAGAGTTTTATTCTCGTCCATGACTGCTCCATGTTC
>JAQGKJ010000351.1 GCA_028290165.1 Bradyrhizobium sp.
TGGAAGCCGCCGTGTTCGACCGCGTAGTAATAGCAGCTCTGCGGGTGCCACTTCAGATAATAGCCGAGATAATGCACCTCGACCTTCTGCCGTTCGATCTCTTGCGGGTCGGCCGGAAGGTAGGGCAACAAATCCTGATGTTCCACGCCGAACTGATTTTTCAGATCGGCGATCGAAACACCGCCGAGGAAAATCTTCGATTGATCGTCGGAGGTGAAGTATGACCAGTCGCGCTTGGCGGTGTCGGTGTCGGCGATCGGGTTGCCATATTCGGCTTCGTTCTCGCCATAAATCACCAGCGGAATCTTGTGCAGCAGCGCCATCTTCGGAGCCAATGACTTTTGTCCGAACATGAAGGCCTGGAACGGATGGAACAGCAAATCGACCGCAAGGCGCGTCAAGAGCCGATGGACACGACCGTTAGGGGTCATCAGCAGGTTGTCGTGACCGGCTTGAATCCAGCTCTGGAAATTCTTCCAGCCCCACTCGGTATAGATATGCGGCGCCCAGGTGACCGTCAGCGGGTGCATGCCGTATTTGGTACGCAGGATGTGCGAGGCATAGAAACTGTCCTTGCCGCCGGATCCCGGCAGGATGCAGTCGTACTTGCCGTCGCAGCTGCGGTGCTGATCGAGCAGGTCGCGCAGCCGGCGTTCGCGCTCGTCCCAGTCGATGGTCGCGTTTTTCTTCTCGGCAAACCGGCAAGCGTCGCAAACCCCTTCCGCATCGAAATGGATGGTCTTCTTCAGACTGTCCTTGGTGTGCGCATACTCGACAGCCGAATTCGGCCGCTGGTTGGAAATCACGCAGCGCTTGCAGAAAATGACCTGCTGGGGAAGGCCAAACCGGGTTGTGAGATGGGTCGCGTCCGCCGCAAAGACCGATTTGTCGATCTCTTGCGGGGCGGGAATCTTGTCCATGCGAGAAACCTCTAATTCGCTCGTTTCGCAAGCCAACTATCCGCGGCCAACAACCACGCTGGTCGCGAGCTCCAACCGGATTTCGGGATTGGCTGCTTCTTAAGCCATCGGCGGCAGAAAAACCAATCTTTATTGACGGGCAGGATCCCGAATTTAGCCCGACATTCTAGTGCTTTAGAGGTTTTTTGGCCAGAAGCGGAAAGAACTCGCAGCGGCGCATCAGTCGCATGAATAAGGGCTAGTAGTCCGGGTTTAACGAGCCGGGAGACCCGTCACCCTCTTGTACACTTTCAAGAGCTTCGCGGCGTTTTGCTCCGCCAGGAAATTCGACATGGCCATTTGGTGGGCAGCGGCACCCATCCTGACGGCAAGGGCGCGATCCGTCGCAACCGTTGTGATCGCCTTCGCGAGCGCTTCTGCATCATGCGGCGGAATCGCCAATCCAGTCACGCGATCGACCAGCGTATCCGGCATTGGTTTCCTGACCGCCGCAATGCTTGGGACCTTGAGAAATGCAGCCTCGAAGATCGGGCGGCCGGGCGCATCATAGTATGATGGAAAACATAACACATCCATGCAGGCGTAGGCCTGGGCAATGTTCGCCATGAAGCCGACCATGTGAACGCGATCGCCCAATCGGAACAGATCGACCTTGGCCCGCACCTCCGTGCCCACATCCTGTCCAAGCCGAAGCTCGTTCAGAATGCGCGACTTGAGTGTATCGGAGCGACCTGCGTCGGCGCCAACGACGATGAATTCCACATCGAGACCTTGATCCCGCGTCAGGCGAGCTGCCTCGATCAGTTCGAATATTCCTTTCACCCGCAATAAATTGCCGACGAATCCCACTTTGAATGACCCGGGCTTCAACCTCAGCCTGTCTGCGAAGGTCGAGTCCGCGATGTCAGCGGAATCCAGAGAAAATGCATTGTGAATGACGTCAACCGGCAGCTCCTGCGGCAAGCTTGCGCGTACGGTCTCATCGATAGCGATGACAGCGTTGGCCTTATTACGCAGCAGCCGATTGATCCATCGGGTCCGAAACGACCCGGTATCGTTCCTGACGACTGAACGGACGTGCACCACCACCGGGGCGTTGAATAAACGCCCGGCAATGAGCCACGGCAACACACCGGTAATCTCGTTGACGTGGATCAGATCGACGGTCTTCCAACGCCTGTAGGCGCGCAGCAGCGCAACTATCGTGGAGGGAACGAATGCCAGTTCGCGGATCGCCACCAGCCAGCGCAGCCCACGATAATAGCCGTAACGCGTATTATCGAACTGACTGATGCCCCTTGCTTCGATGGCTTCGCCGAGCCGGGATAAAAAACCGTGAACGCTGCCGCGAGGCGCGATGAAGAGCGGCTCAACTTCCCCTGCCGGAAGGGCACGTACCACCTCGTAAAGACTGCGGCACCCCCCGGCAAAGGCGCCCGTCATGTGAATATATAACACTCTCATGATCAGCTTTTCACGATCGCTACGCCGAATGCCGGGAAGAATTCACGGGAAATCTCGGCACAACGCAGCGCAACGCTCCGCAAGGTCCACCGGATTCTGGTTATCGGCTCTACCCAATCAATCGCCGTGATGAATTCACCAATCTCTTGGCAAGAGTAAACACATCGCGGTTGTTTTTGTAATCCAGAAACGTCTTTTTCGGCAAAGCCATGATGTCCTCGAAGGACGTTTCATCGAGATTCAGCTTCTTGATAGCGTATTTGCGGTCTTCCTCCAGAAGGTCCTTCGGATAGACCGGATCCTTCATCGCCTCGAGCGCTTCCGGGCGACTCATCTGGCCGGACAGGATCAGATTGGAATAGTGAGCTTTTCGCTTGTCGATATCGAATTTTTTCGGCAGCAGGTATGCCTGATAGAATCGGGTATAGATCGATTCGTAATGCTTGCCGCCGTAGTAGACCCAGCCGAGCTGTTTCTGCAGAACGTCCATCGCCTGCTTCTTGTTATAATCGATAAAATTCAGGATCGAGACCATGCGGATTCGGCGGACAAAAACATAGTAGAACAGGTTAACCAGGGAGAAGCGCGGGTAGGTCGACAGTCTTGCAGTGCCGAAGCGGCGGTGGACATCTTTTACGTACGACCAATCAAAATATCCATATCCCCATTTTTCCGGAAGAATGGCTTCCGAGATCACGTTGGTGCCGGTAATGATGTGCTTGAGACCGTGTCTGGCGGCAACCCTGTAAAGCAGCGCGAAAATAGCGTGATCGGTTGGGACTTCTCCGTCAGGAGTCGATGCTTTCAGAAACGAGATTTGCAAATCGCGAAACTCTTCCCAGTCGATCACATGCGTGAACAAATCAATGCCAAGCGTGTTGAGGGTCTTCTCGATATTGGCGACTGCAAGTTCAGAATCCCAGCCGTTGTCGAGGTGGACCGCCAACGGCCGAAGTCCCAGGTCTTTCACCACCCAGGCCACATAAGTACTATCCACTCCTCCGCTTACCCCGATGATGCAGTCGTACGGCTTGCCGAGCCCCGCACTCTTGATCTCGGTTACCAATTGATCACGACGACCCTTGCGCTGTTCCGGCGCAATTATCCGCAGCCTGGCGACCGTCTCGTAGCGATGGCAATGATTGCAGACCCCCGCCGCATCAAAGACAATGTCCGGATCCGTCGTATCCATGATGCAACGGGCGCAAATTCGGGTAGTCACCAATCATTCCCTTTTGAGTGAGCGGCCGGCATAGCGTCGGCGGCACAGCCTTATCACCTTCGTTCCTCTGGATCGAGGAGCCTCGATTTGCCGTATTTGTTGGGGTTATCATTCAATTCAAGACCGCCGACAACTCCGCATGCGAGGGGTAGGTAATCAGCACGGCGCGATGGGGACCGTGAAACACGAACATCGCGCCGGCGGCGACGGCCGCCGCCCCCGCCCGCTTCGCCGCAGCGCCGAAGTCGGCAATCGTACCGGCGCCCCCGGAGGCGATCACGGGGATGCTGACCGCCGAGGTAACCTTTGCCACCAGTTCGATGTCATAGCCTTTCATCGTCCCGTCGCGGTCGATCGCGGCAAGGAGGATCTCTCCGGCTCCGAGATCTTCCATCTGTCGGGCGTAGACCGCCGGGTCATGCCCGGTAGGCTTGGTGCCGCCGTCCGCGTAAACCTCATAGCGGCCGAGCAATTTGCGCTTAACATCGATCGACACGACGATAGCCTGGCTGCCGAATTCGCTGACCGCATCGCGCACGAGCTGCGGATTTAGCAACGCGGCGGCGTTGATGACGACCTTCTCGACACCAGCGCCCAGGATCTTCCGTATCTGCTCAACGCCGGTTATTCCGCCGCCGTAAGCGACCGGCATGAAGCACTCGCTGGCGATGTTCTCGATCGTGGCAAACGCCGGACCCTTTCCCGTGCGCGACGCCGTAATGTCCAGCAGCACAAGTTCATCGACTTCCTTCTCGTTGAATATCCGGATGGCGTTGATGGGATCGCCGACATAGACCGGATTTCGAAACCTGGTTGTCTTTACCAACCCGGCACCGCGCAGCAGAAGGGTCGGAATGACACGCGTCTTCAACATGTCAGAACTGCTCTACGAAGTTTCTGAGGAACGTCATTCCAAATCGATGGCTCTTTTCCGGATGGAATTGTGCGCCCATCAGATTGCCCCGCTGGAAAGCGGCTGCGAAGGTATTGGTCCCGTACGAGACCTTGAGCAACACATCCTCCGACGATTTGCAACTCACATAGAATGAGTGAGCAAAATAGAAACGCGCCTCCGGCG
>JAQGKJ010000352.1 GCA_028290165.1 Bradyrhizobium sp.
CGGACCAAAGGCGCTCGATACGATCCTCGCCCAGCTGGAAGGCTTTGAAGCACCGGCCGCCGCATGGGAGGCCGAGATTTTGCCCGCGCGGCTGGCCGATTACGATCCGGCCGGGCTCGACGAACGATGTCTGGCGGGGCATCTCAGCTGGATGCGCCTGCGCCCCCGCGGCGGGACAGGCAGCGACCGAAGAGCGTCGCCGTTGCGAACCACGCCCATTGCCATCCTGCCGCGACGGAATCGCGGGCTGTGGACGTCATTGTCGTCGCAGAGCGACGGCGCAAGTCCGTCGCCGCGAGCGGAACTGGTTGCGGACTGTATCCGGCAGAACGGCGCCTCGTTCTTTCAGGATTTGTTGGACGGCAGCGGTCTGCTGCGATCGCAACTCGAGGAGGCCGTTGCCGAGTTGGTAGCGCTGGGGCTCGTGACGTCCGACAGCTTTGGCGGGTTGCGGGCGCTGCTGGTGCCGTCGAGCGAACGGCGCGCGCATCCTCGGCGTCGCCGCCGCGCTGCTCTGTTTGGCGTGGAGGATGCGGGCCGCTGGTCGCTGGTGCGCCGGACGGCCACTGAAACGGGCGGTGATGCGATCGAGCATGTCGCGCGCACACTGCTGCGGCGCTATGGCGTAGTGTTCTGGCGGCTCATCGAACGGGAGGCGGCGCGATTGCCGCCGTGGCGGGAACTGTTACGCGTCTATCGCAGGCTTGAGAGCCGCGGCGAGATCCGTGGCGGTCGTTTCGTCGCTGGGTTCTCCGGTGAGCAGTTTGCGCTGCCCGATGCGATCGGCACGCTGCGCGAAGTTCGACGGCAACCGGATGCAGATATTTTGGTCGCCGTGTCGGGTTCGGACCCGCTGAATCTCGCCGGCATTCTGACGCCCGGACCGAAGATTGCCGCGCTCGCGGGTAACCGGGTGCTGTACCGGGACGGCGTGCCAATAGCTTCGTTGGCAGCGGGTGAAGTGACATTTTTTGGCGAACTCGATCCAGCGACCGAATGGCAAGTCCGTCAGGCCTTGTTGCGCGCCGCGGTGCGGGCTCCGTCGCTTGCGCCGGAAGAGGGTACTGCGAGCAATCACGAATCGGTTCATACGCATTAGGTCTTCGTCGGCCTTCCGCGCTTGGCAAATTCCTCGTCGCCTGTTGGGCAGTTGCCTGGTCCCGCCCCGTTGCCTTGAGCCTTTGCTTTTCAAGCCAGCGAAGGCCGATCGCCAGCTGTCTCAAATCATTTCGATGCGGGCCGACCGGCAGCATGCGCGCTCTCCGCAGTGCATCTGAGGCTTGCTGTCTGAGTGACGAAACGGCCTTGTCTGACGGATGCTTCATTCTGGCCGTCGGCTGTGGGACACGTCGATGACGGGTATAAGGTCGCGGACTTTGGTGTCGGTTAGGTATTACTACTTGAGGGCCGAGTGTCGGTTCGCCGACCTGCGGCGAACGCGAAGACCCGTAGCTCATCGTATTGCCAAATATCAATGCGCCACACGACGTGACGATTATCCTCGAGGGAACGCTCACCGCTCGGCGAGTCTCACTATTTATCGGAGGACGATATGCGCCTTGCACTTGCAGCACTCTGCTTGGTTATCGGCACAATGATGGCTACGGCGCAAACCAGGAGCGACGAAAAGAAGCCGGGCGATCCTCCCGGCCAGTCCGGGCATAGCGTACAGAACGACAACAAGGGCCAGTCCCAGTCACAGGATTCGACCGGTCCGCTCACGACCGGCAGCGGCGGCGCGCCGGCATCGGATCCGCAAGGTGGCACACCGCCCGACATGCAAGTGAAGGAAGGGAATCCCGACGATGAAATCAAGGCCGTCCGTTCCCCGGCTGGACGGTAAGGCGCGCGACAACAACCTAGCGCGGCGCGCGTTTGGCGAGGATACGTTGCAGGGTGCGGCGATGCATGTTCAGCCGCCGCGCGGTTTCGGAGACGTTGCGGTTGCACATCTCATAGATGCGCTGGATGTGTTCCCAGCGCACCCGGTCCGCCGACATCGGATTTTGCGGCGGCTCGGACTTCTCGGTGCCGCTGGCGAGCAAAGCGGCCACGACGTCGTCGGCGTCGGCGGGCTTTGAGAGATAGTCCACCGCGCCCATCTTCACGGCCGTGACGGCGGTGGCGATATTGCCGTAACCGGTCAGCACGATCGCGCGCGCATCGGGGCGCTTGCGTTTCAATGCCGACACCACGTCAAGGCCGTTGCCGTCGCCGAGCCTCAAATCCACCACCGCGAAGGCCGGCGCGGCCTTGCCGATCTGCGCCAGGCCATCGGATACGCTGTCGCAGGATGTCACCGTGAAGCCACGGGTTTCCATGGCGCGCGACAGGCGCTCCAGAAACGGCTTGTCGTCCTCCACAATCAGGAGCGAGCGATCGGCGTGGCCGGTCAGTTCGGCGATGGCGGTCAAGTCTGGGGTTCCTCTCCTCGATATCCCAACATATGGCGTGGCAACGCCGTGCTGCCAAGGCCGCCTTAAGTCGGTCACCTTGATCCCGTCCGGACGTTCGCCGGCGCGACGTTCACTTAAGGTGCTGGTTCAGCTGTTGTTTCCCCGGCCTCGAGGCGGCGGCGCGGCCAGGCGATCTGCACCACAGCGCCACGATCCGGAAACACCCGGTTGGTAAAGGAGACCTTGGCGCCGGTGCGTTCCAGCAGGGTGCGGGCGATGAACACGCCCAAACCGAGGCCGTGGTGCCCGTTCTGGGGTTCGTCCGCGCCGCGGCGCCGCGACAGATAGGGTTCGCCGATCCGTTTCAGGATGTCGGGCGCGAATCCGGGCCCATCGTCGGAAATGATGATCTCGACGGTCTCGGTGTTCCACCACGCGTTCACTTCCACGGCCTGGCGCGCGAAATCGACGGCGTTTTCCAGGATGTTGCCGACGCCATAAAGGATCGCCGGGTTGCGGGTGCCGACCGGCTCGCTGGTGCCGGCGACTGCGATCCGCACCTTGATCGCGACGCCAAAATCGCGATGTGGCGCCACGGTTTCCTCGATCAGCGTCGACAGGGGCATGCGGTCGAACGGTGCGCCGGTTGCCGATAGCTGCGTGATCTTGGCCAGGATATCGCGGCAGCGTTGCGCCTGTTCCCGCAAGGTCTTGATGTCGCCGGCAAGCTGGCCGTTATCGCCCAGGCTCTTCTCCAGCTCGCGTGAGATCAAAAATATCGTCGACAAGGGCGTGCCGAGTTCGTGGGCTGCGGCGGCCGCGAGGCCGTCGAGTTGCGTCAGGTGCTGTTCGCGGGTCAACACCAGTTCGGTGGCGGCCAGCGCGTCCGATAGCTTGCGCGCTTCCTCGGTGACCTGGAACGCGTAAAGACTGGTGACCCCGATCGCAACGACGATCGAAAGCCAGACCCCGAACAGGTAAATCGGCGGCAGCACCAGCGGTTGCTCGTCGCTGTCCCACGGCAGCGGCAGATGGAAAAATACCAGCACCGAGGCGCAGGCCACGGCGAGAAGGCCGAGCGCGATCGTCAGCCGGACCGGCAGCGCGGTCGCCGAAATCAGCACTGGCGCCAGAAACAGAAATGAAAACGGGTTCTGCAGGCCGCCGGTGAAGAACAACAGTGCGGCCAGTTCGACGATGTTCAGGGCCAATAGCGCCGCCGCGTAGACCGGTTCCAGCCGCTGCATCGGGTTGAAGGCGATCTGCAGCACGAGGTTGAGCAGCGCGGAGAGGCCGACGATAGCGACGCAGGGGACGACCGGGACGTCGAATTCCAGCCCCTGCACGACGATGAAAATGGCGGCGAGCTGCCCGAGCGCCGCAAGCCAGCGCAGCCGCAGGATCGTATCCAGACGGACATAGCGGCGCGGATGGCGAAAATCGGAAGCAGCAACGTCAGTCATGTCAGGAGTTTAGCCGCGCATTGTCCCGATCACAAATTCGCCGCTCGAGCTGGCGGCATGGTCCAAAGTCTTGCGCTTGCCGCGGCAATAGCCCAATGAACGGCCCGCATGATGAATGAAGGCGCCGTCACGTCCCCCTTGCCCGCGACCGATCCGACCGCGTCGGCGGCGATCGAGGTCGCGCACCTGGTCAAACTCTACAAGAGTACGCGCGCGGTCGACGACGTGTCGTTTCGCATTGCACGCGGCAGCATCACCGGCCTGCTCGGCGGCAACGGCGCCGGCAAGACCACGACCATTGCCATGATCATGGGGCTGGTGCTGCCGACCTCCGGGCGCATCCAGGTGCTGGGCTGTTCGATGCCCGACCAGAGCGCCGAGGTGCTGGGTAAGATGAATTTCGAAAGTCCCTATGTCGATATGCCGATGCGGCTCACGGTGCGGCAGAATCTGACGATCTTCGGGAAGCTCTACGCGGTTGAGAATCTGCGCGAGCGGATCGAAGAGCTCGCCGCCGATCTCGATCTCGGCGACTTCCTCGACCGCGCCAACGGCAAGATCTCGGCGGGGCAAAAGACCCGCGTGGCGCTGGCGAAGGCGCTGATCAACAAGCCTGAGCTGTTGCTGCTGGACGAGCCGACGGCCTCGCTCGATCCCGACACCGCCGACTGGATCCGCCAGCATCTGATGACCTATCGCAAGACCCATGGCGCGACCATCCTGCTGGCGTCGCACAACATGCTCGAGGTGGAGCGGCTGTGCGACCGCGTCATCATCATGAAACGCGGCCGCATCGAGGACGACGACAGCCCCGACAACATCATGTCCCGCTACAACCGGGCGACGCTGGAGGAAGTTTTTCTCGACGTCGCGCGCGGCCGCGTTCAGGAAAGCACGTCATGAGCGAGCTCGCGATCGTCGGGGGTATCGCGCCGCATCGCATCAACGCGATGATTCTGCGCTACTGGTATCTGTTGCTCTCGTCGTGGCCGCGGCTATTGGAATTGCTGTATTGGCCGGCGTTGCAGATCATCACCTGGGGATTCCTGCAGACTTACATCGTGCAGAATGCCGGGTTTTTCGCGCGCGCCGGCGGCACCCTGATCGGGGCTGTGATCCTCTGGGACATCCTGTTTCGCGGCCAGCTCGGCTTCTCGATCTCGTTTCTCGAGGAGATGTGGGCGCGCAATATGGGCAACCTGATGATGAGCCCGTTAAAGCCGATCGAGTTTCTGATCGCGCTGATGGTGATGAGCCTGATCCGGCTCGCGATCGGCGTCATTCCGATGACGCTGTTGGCGATGTTTTTATTCCACTTCAACTTCTACGCCATCGGGCTGCCGCTGATCGCCTTCTTCTGCAATTTGATTTTCACCAGCTGGTCGGTCGGCATTTTCGTCTCCGGGCTGGTGCTGCGCAATGGTCTCGGCGCGGAGAGCATCGTCTGGACGTTGATGTTCGGATTGATGCCGCTAGCCTGCATCTATTATCCGGTCACGGTGCTGCCGCACTGGCTGCAATATGTCGCCTGGACGTTGCCGCCGACCTACGTATTCGAGGGCATGCGGGCGCTGTTGATGGACCGTGTATTTCGCACCGATCTGATGCTCGAGGCGTTGGCGATCAATGTCGTGCTGTTTATTGCGTCATTTGCGATTTTTCTTGCGCTATTGCGCAGCGCCCGCCGCCATGGCTCGCTGATCCAGAGCGGTGAATAACTCACGCATCCCATGGATTTGAAGATATCTTCGACTTGCCTTGGCAGGTAAATATACCGATCTGTGCATTGACGCTTTATTACGCATTCGGCACTATGCTGCGATGCAAAAGAGACTTGAGGACTAAATGCCGATTGGTGAGTTTGGCGGCGCACCGCCACTAGTGGCCGAAGGCAGTCCGGCGCTTACCACGCCGATGTACTGGATGTACGAAATGGCTCAGGCCTCGCTCAATCCGGCGCGGGCCGTCACCGACGCGACCAAAATCCTGTTTCAGAATCCGCTCAATCCGTGGTCGCACACCGAGTTCGGCAAATCCGTCGCCGCAAGTTGCGAATTGTTCGAGCGGACCACGCGCCGCTACGGCAAACCCGAATGGGGCCTCCACGATACCGAGGTCAACGGCGTCCGCACCCCGATCGAGATCCGCTCGATCTGGGAAAAGCCGTTTTGCCGCCTGTTGTATTTCGATCGCAAGCTTACTCGGCCGCTGCGTGTCCCGCAGCCGCGGGTGCTGATCGTGGCGCCGATGTCCGGCCACTACGCGACGCTCTTGCGCGGCACGGTTGAGGCCTTTTTGCCGACGCATGAAGTCTACATCACCGACTGGTCCGATGCCCGGATGGTTCCCGTCGCCGAGGGCCGGTTCGATCTCGACGACTACATCGATTACGTCATCGAGATGCTGCACGTGCTCGGCGGCAATATGCATGTGATCGCCGTGTGCCAGCCTTCGGTACCGGTGGTGGCGGCGGTCTCCATCATGGAAGCCGCGCGCGATCCCTACGTTCCGCTCTCGATGACGCTGATGGGCGGCCCGATCGATACGAGGCGCAATCCGACCGCCGTCAACAATCTCGCCGCCGAGCGCGGCATCGACTGGTTTCGCAGTCACGTCATCACCAAGGTGCCGTTTCCGCATCCAGGCGTCATGCGCGACGTCTATCCGGGCTTCCTGCAGCTCAACGGCTTCATCAGCATGAATTTCGACCGTCACATGGACGCCCACAAGAACCTGTTCAAGAACCTCGTGAAGGGCGATGGCGATCTGGTCGACAAGCACCGCGATTTCTATGACGAGTATCTCGCGGTGATGGATCTGGCTGCGGAGTATTATTTGCAGACGGTCGATCTGGTATTCATCAAGCACGCGCTGCCGAAGGGCGAAATGACCCATCGCGGCAAGCTGGTCGATCCCTCCAAGATCACCCGCGTGGCGCTGATGACGGTGGAAGGCGAGAAGGACGATATTTCCGGCCTCGGTCAGACCGAAGCGACGCATACGATATGCAGTTCGATTCCCAATCACCGCCGGGTGCATTACGTGCAAAAGGGCGTCGGGCATTACGGCGTCTTCAACGGATCGCGCTTCAAATCGGAAATCGTGCCGCGCATCTCCGATTTCATGATGTCGGCGGCCAATTCGAAGGCTTCGCTGGCCGCTGCGGCGGAATAAGCGCCGATCGACGCAATTCTCGTCGTCGCAGGTTCGCGATCGGGATCATCCGGCGCTGATTCGATCAAGCCGGTAAGCCCCTGAATTGGCCTAAGGAAACCCTGATTCACGGCTACGGGAAGGAATGAGTTTAATCTCAATCCTTGGGCGGCCTGTCCGGACCCGGTTCCAGCCAAATTTTTTTGTTCCAGCCCCATCCTGTAGGGCCGGATGGGCGATCAGCCCCTGTATATTGGGCAAATGATTTGTTTTTGCGCCGAGCGATTTCACTGGCGGCGGATATGGCAGAATCCGGGCGAACTCCTGCTCCCCGGACTTTCAGACATGGCCACTCGCGCCCTCCTTTATCGGCGGCCTGCCGAACCCGCGACTCTTTTGGTCAAACACGGCTCCCAGATCTATTCGATCAGGCTGCGCCGGCACCGGCGCGCGCGGCGCTACACTTTGCGCATTCATCCAAGCGACCGCGAAGCGATCCTGACCATGCCGCCGCGCGGCACGCTCGTGGAGGCCAAGGATTTCGCGCAGCGTCACGGCGGCTGGATCGCGGCGCGCTTGGGCCGGTTGCCGAAGGCCGCGCCCTTTCTTCCCGGCACTCTAGTCCCGCTGCGCGGTGTTCCGCACCGGATCGTGCACCGCGTGGGCCAGCGCGGCACGGTGAGGACGGAAACGCGCGACAGCGGCGAGCGGATTCTCTGCGTCGCCGGCGGGTCCGAGCATATCGAGCGTCGCGTGCATGACTACTTGAAGCGCGAGGCGCGGCGCGAGTTGCAAAAGGCGGCGCAGGCCTACGCGCAGGCGCTCGGCGTCCGAATGAAGCGGCTGTCGATCCGCGATCAGTCGAGCCGCTGGGGATCGTGCACATCGGCGGGATCATTGTCGTTCTCGTGGCGGCTGATCTTGGCACCGCCTTTTGTGCTGGATTATCTCGCCGCGCACGAAGTCGCGCATCTCGACGAGATGAACCATTCCGCGCGGTTCTGGCGGGTGGTTGACAGGGTCTGCGGTCATGTTGAGCGCGCCAAGACCTGGCTCGATACCAGCGGCAACGATCTGCACCGCTACGGCATTCAGGATTAGCGCTGCACGCCCAGCTTGGTCAGTTTCTGAGGCCTGCCAGCCAAGGGTCTTTTTGCAACAGCCCGGCAAATTCACTTGAGAGCCCTGGACTGGCTGGCGACGGGGGTTCCGCAAGGACCGGCAAACACATCAATAGCCCCGGTATTGCGCCGGGGCTTTTTGCTGACCGGCGCGGCACCCAGGCAACGCCCGACCTCGTCGTCAGAGACGGCGGCGCCGGCTGTTGACCCCGGAACGGACGCCGCATCCGTCGAAAATGCTGGTCCTTGGCCGAAATCGGGCACTGTTAACCAATGGTTAACCGTTGGTGCCCATCTTTAACCATTCGAAAAGAAAGCCGAGTCGACCTCCATGGACGCAATCGCGCAGCCAACACGTCAACCGGTTCGCATGCGAGGCCGATCTTACGTTGCGTTCGTCTTTTGCCCAGTCGTTCCGATCGTAGGCTGGCTCGAAGAGATAGACGCAATGCTCGCCCGTTCGCCCGGATTTTTTGTCGGCAAGCCGGTGGTGCTTGACCTGTCAGCGGTGGACCTTAGCCAAACCGCTATCGCACTCCTCGTCACAAGCCTCGAACAACGGAATATCCGCGTCCTTGGCATCGAGGGTGTGGACGCCGCCCACCTCACGACGAGCATGCCGCCTTTGCTGACCGGCGGACGCCCCACTGTGCTGATGCAGAACGAACCGAAAAAACCTGACGCCAAACCCAAACCGACGTCCCTGCTACTCGAAACCCCGGTGCGTTCCGGTCAGTCAATTGTTTTTACCGAAGGCGATGTGACCGTTCTGGGTTCGGTCGGTTCCGGCGCGGAAATTGTCGCGGGCGGCTCTATCCATGTCTATGGAACTCTTCGCGGCCGTGCAATGGCGGGGGTCAACGGCAATTCGACCGCGCGAATCTATTGCCAGAAAATCGAGGCCGAACTGCTGGCCATCGACGGTTACTATCAAACTGCTGAAGAAATAGACGTCGCGTTGCGCCATAGGCCAGCTCAAGCATGGCTCGACGGCGACGTCATGAAAATCACACCGCTAAATTAATTCGGTTATGGAGGTAATGATGGCCAAAGTCTTGGTCGTGACGTCAGGCAAAGGCGGCGTCGGTAAGACGACTTCTACAGCCGCGCTGGGTGCGGCGCTTGCCCAAATGGAAGAAAAAGTCGTGGTCATCGACTTCGACGTCGGGTTGCGCAACCTTGATCTTGTAATGGGGGCGGAACGCCGAGTTGTATTCGACCTCATCAATGTCGTGCAGGGCGTGGCAAAACTCTCGCAAGCGCTCATCCGCGATAAGCGTCTTGAGAATCTGTGGTTGCTTCCCGCGTCCCAAACCAGGGACAAGGACGCCCTGACCGACGAAGGCGTCGGAAGCATTATTGCCGACTTGCGAACCAAATTCGACTGGATACTCTGCGATAGCCCGGCGGGCATCGAACGGGGCGCGACGCTTGCGATG
>JAQGKJ010000353.1 GCA_028290165.1 Bradyrhizobium sp.
GTGGCCTCGAAGGATATCGCGGCAGCGCGAACTCAGGTCGAGGACGCCATCGCCGAGATGATGGTGTATGCCCGCACCGCGCAGATGCCATTGGCGATCGAGCCGCTGCATCCGGCCTATGCCGCCGACCGCGCCTGCGTGAACACGACAAAACACGCGCTCGATATTTGCGACCGGCTCGATCGGCAACGCAGCGGCGCGCTTGGCGTGGCCCTTGACGTCTATCACATCTGGTGGGACCCGGAATTGCTGCCGCAGATTGCCCGCGCCGGAAAGGATCGCCTGCTGGCGTTTCACGTCTGCGACTGGCTGGTGCCGACCACAGACATTCTCAACGACCGCGGCATGATGGGCGACGGCGTCATCGATATCAGATCGGTTCGCGCTGCGGTCGAGGCGCAGGGTTTTGCGGGTTATTCCGAGATCGAGATTTTTTCCAACGACTGGTGGGCAAAGCCAATGGACGAGATTTTGCAGACCTGCATCGCGCGGCATCGGTCTGCGGTTTAGGCCTTCACCGATAGGCGTGTCCGCCTGTTCATATCCCCTGCATGGCCTTCCCCAACACTTCGGCGAACGTCGCGGCGGCGACGGAAAGACCGCGGCCGCGTAATTGGCACAGCACAAGATCGGCCGTGGGCACATCGCGCGCATCGATCGGGCAGCCGACCAGGCTCATGCCGAGATCCCCGGACGGGGCACCGATCTCGATCTGAAACGAGATCATGTTGCAGCGGAACACCAGCCCCCTCAGCATTTCGAACGAGTTCGATTCAGCCTGCATATTGAGATGCAAGTCGCGCCGCGTCGTCACCTCATCGAGGATCTGGCGGCCGCTCAGCGTGCGATCCGGCAGCGCCGCTGGGTACTCCGAGCATTCCGACAGCCGTACGGTTTTCTTCCTGGCAAGTGGATGATCGGAGCGAACGATCGCCACCAGCCGCTGCGGGACTCGCGCGATGACCCGGAGCGTCGGCCACATCGCCGGACGAAAGATCAAGGCAAGATCGACGTCGTAAGCCGCCAGCGCCGCCAGCGCCCGGTCATGATCCATCACCTTCAGGTCGAAGATCACCTTCGGATGCAGTTTCTGGAAGCCCGCAATTTGCGATGCCAGGAAGTCGAACGCGAGTGCCTGGCTGCAGGCGATCAGAACCGGCCCCCGCCGTAAGCCGCGCAAATCCTCGACGTGTGATTTCATCCGTTCGGCGTCGGCGATCTGGCTGCGCGCATAACGGACGAACATCTCTCCGGCGGTCGTCAGTTTTACGCCGCGTGGCCGGCGTTCGAACAAGGGCGTCCCGATCTCGGCTTCAAGGTCCTGAATGCGCCGGTTCATGGCCGATGGCGTCAGGTTGAGGTGTTCGGCTGCCTTGCGGATCGAGCCCATGCGGGCGACCTCGACCACATGGGTCAGCAACTTCAGGTGACGCATGGGTTTTTCCAGTGAGGCCGTTTTTGCACCGCTCAAGTCAAAAGATAGCAGCAGATAGGCTCACTCGAAAGTTCTAAGATGGCCTTCAGTGCGGCGGTCGGACCCGGCCTGAGAGGCCACCACGACCGGGACTGTTTCTCTCGGACACATAAGGGAAAACCCCATGATCGGACTCCTTGCGTTTCGTGGAATGCGGGCGCTTGCCCTCGGGTTGGCGGTTGCTGCCGGCAGCGCGGCCGCCGCCCAGGCTGAGACCAGGATCAAGCTCGTGCTGAACTGGAAATATGAGGGGCCGCAGGGGATGTTTTTCCTGGCCGAGGACCGCGGCTACTTCAAGCAGGAGGGCCTCGATGTCACCTTCGACCAGGGCAACGGCTCGGGCGCGGCGGTGCCGCAGGTTGCCAACGGCGCTTACGACATGGGGTTTGGCGACATCAACGCCCTGATCGAACTCGCCGCCAAGAAGCCGGACGATGCACCGGTCGGCGTCTACATGATCTACAACCGTCCGCCCTTTACGGTGGCCGTCAAGACCGAAAGCCCGATCATGTCGCCGGCGGATTTCCCCGGGCATAGACTCGGCGGTTCGGCCAACGACGGCGCGCTGAAACTGTTTCCCGCGCTCTGTGCGACCACCAAGATCGATTGCTCGAAGGTCGAGATCGTCAACATGCAGCCCAATCTGCGCGAGCAGATGCTGATGCAGGGCCAGGTCGACGCGGTGTTTGGCTACGTCAACACCATCCGCTTCAGCGCCAAGCTCACCGGCATCGATCCTGACAAGCAACTAAGGTTCATCAAGTACGATGCCTACGGGATGGATCTTTATTCCAACGCGATCATCGTCTCGCGGAAATTCGTGAAGGAGCATCCCGAAGCGGTGAAGGGTTTCCTCAAGGCGATCAATCACAGCATCAAGGACGCGATTGCCGATCCCCAGGCCGCGATCGATGCCGTGTTCGCGCGCGAGCCGTTGATCAAGCCGGCCATCGAACGCGCGCGGCTGGATGCAACGCTTGCCGAGGAGATGAGCCATCCCGAGATCGCAAAAATCGGCCTCGGCGATGTCAGCGACGATCGAATGGCAAAGGCGATCGACATTCTCGTCAAGGCCAAGGAATTACCGCGCACGCCGGCCACTGCGGAGATTTTCGACCGCAGCTTCCTGCCACCCGCGAGCGAGCGGCCGACTTCGATCCGCGCCGCGATGTAGGGAGCGGACGTTTCGCCCGCTCCCGCGTCTTTCAAAACAGACAAGGGTACAAGCCATGAGACTTTCACTTGAGGATCGCGTCGTCTTGATCACGGGCCCCGCCAAGGGAATGGGCGCTGCGATCACCCACGCGTTTGCCACTGAGGGCTGCAAACTGGCGCTGATCGGACGCGATACCGCAGCCATCGCGCCGGTCGCCGACGAAGTCAAAGCCAGGGGCGGCAAGGCGATCGTGATCCCCTGCGATTTGACTGACGCCAGGCAGTGCGACGCCGCGGTCGGGGCCACCAAGGACGCATTTGGCGGCCGCATCGACGTCCTCGTCAACGTTGCCGGAGGCTCCGGTCCAATCGGCAAAACGGGCGTACAGACGACGCCGGAAGAATTCGACGAAATCGTCACCCTCAACATGAATGGCTGCTTCCACACCATGCGGGCGGCTTTGCCGACCATGATCGAACAGCGCTACGGAAAGGTCGTCAACGTCGGCGGCACGTTCGGAATGCGCGGCCGCGCAGGACGCATGGCCTATTCCGCGTCGAAATGGGGGCTGCGCGGCATTACCAAGAGCTTTGCGCTCGAAGTCGGGCAATTCAACATCAACGTCAATTGCGTCGCCCCGGGCATGGTCGACGGTCCCCGTTTCCGCGACAAGGTTTGCCGCGACATGGCGCAAAAACTCGGAATCTCCGAGGAGGAAGCTGCCGAACGCCACGCCGCCGACTACGCCATGAAGCGCGTCACCGTCGACGCCGATGTCGCCAACGCCTGCCTGTTCTTCGCCAGCGACGTGTCGCGCCAGGTCACCGGTGTGGACCTGCCGGTCGACGGCGGCTGGGCCATGCTGTGAGCATCGCCATGACGATTTCAGAAACAGTTGATCTCGTGATCGACGGCGGCACCATCGTAACGCCCGATGCGGAATATCGTGCGAGTATTGCCATCAAGGACGGCCTGATCCACGCCATTGGCGTCGCTGAAGCCTAGCCGAAGGCAAAGGAAACGCTGGACGCGACCGGCCTGCAT
>JAQGKJ010000390.1 GCA_028290165.1 Bradyrhizobium sp.
GCGGCCATCAGGATCGGCGAGATGTTGAGTTGCTCGGAGGTGATCTTCTGCAGGTTGCCGAACAGAATGTTCGACGCGTATCCGAGCCGGTCAGCGCCACGCCCAGCCAGCCGAGCAGCGTGCCGAAGAAGGGATACAGCACGCCGGTCGCGGCAAACGCCAGACCGAGCGTCGCATCGACGCCCGAAAGCCGCGTCAGCGTGCCGATCGCCAGCATCGCCGAGATCGTGATCAGCGAGATCGCGCACAGTTTGATGGTGCGGCCGTACTCCGCAATCATCTTGGCCGGCGAGAAGCCCATCAGGAAGCTCGAGATGATCGCGGCAATCAGCATGCCCGTTCCGGTGAACGACAAATAGGTGAAGCCGAATACCGCGCCTTCCGGGGTCGGCTTCGCCGCCACCGGCGGCACCTTGTTGATCATATTGTGCAGTTCGGGAACCGGATAATTCCAGGTAAAGATCGAGTTCGCCCAGGTCTTGAACGAGCCATTGCCCCAGACCAGCATCACGATGCAGACGACAATCCACGGCAGCAGCGCGCTCCAGAGCTCGGCTTGCGTCAGCGGTGTCTTGTCCATGGGTGTCGCCGGCTTCATCGTCGAAGCCGATTCATCCCTGCCGCGCAACGCCGGCGACAGCCAGAGCACTTTCGGCTGCCAGACTTTAAGGAACAGGATCAGGCAGCCCATCGAGATCAGCGACGCGCCGATATCTACGATCCAGGGATTGATGTAATTCGAGATCACGAATTGCGGTACTGCAAACGACACGCCGGTGACGAGAATGGCCGGCCAGACGTCCTTCATGGCTTTCCAGCCGGCGAACGCCCAGACCACCCAGAACGGCACGATCAGCGAGAAAACCGGCAACTGCCGCCCGACCATCGCGCCCAGAATATAGGGATCAAGACCGGTCACCGAAGCGAGGCCCTGGATCGGAGTACCCAACGCTCCATAGGCGACCGGGGCCGTATTGGCGATCAGCGACAGACCGGATGCGGCGAGCGGGGAGAAACCGAGACCGATCAAAACTGCGCCCGTCACGGCGACCGGCGTACCAAAGCCCGACGCTCCTTCAAAAAAAGCGCCGAATGAAAATGCAATCAGCAGCAATTGCAAGCGCCGGTCCTCAGTCACGCCGCCGATCGCACGCTGTAACAGTTCGAACTTCCCGGTTGCTACCGTGATGCGGTAGAGGAAAATGACGTTCAGCACGATCCAGCCGATCGGGAAGAATCCGGCCACGACGCCGAGCAACGACGCGCGGATCGACATGCCTGCCGGCATGGTGAATACGAAAATTGCAATGATGTTGGCGGCGAGCAAGGCAACGATCGCTGCGATGTGGGCCTTGACCTTGCCGCTCGCGATCAAAACAAGCAACGTGACGACAGGTATCGCCGCGGCGATCGTCGAAAGCGTAGCGTTGCCAAATGGATTGTAGACTTGATTCCACATTGCGGTTCCTCCCCACGCCATTATGCGACAGCCCGGCCAGCGTGGACGGTCGGGCGTGCCTGGCGTGATTGCGGGAGGACTCTACTGATGTGCGAGATCAGCCGCGAATTTGGCCTTGCCAAATCCGCTCACAACCTCGCGAAGTAGGTAGGTCCCCCGCCCCTCGCCGTTATGCCATGCTAGGATTGAGTCGGAGCCAGGGACAAGCCAACGCGGTTGATGAAAGCTACGACTTGAGTCTAAATCACACCCAATTCTCCCATTTTTTCAGGCCTTTGAAGCCCTTATCCAGGAGACGGCAATCTGTGAACAACATCCGCTCGACGCTCGCGACCGTATGGCGGATCGCTGCTCCTTATTTCCGTTCCGAAGACTGGTTGGCCGGCCGCGTGCTGCTCGCGGCAGTGATTTCGATCGAGCTCTCGCTGGTTTTCATCAACGTGCTGCTGAACCAGTGGAACAACCGCTTCTACAACGCGCTGCAGGAGAAGAACTGGGAGGGTTTCGTCCGGGAGATCGGCATCTTTTCTCTGCTGGCGACCTTCTACATCGCGCTTTCCGTCTACCAGCTTTATCTCAATCAATGGCTTCAGATTCGCTGGCGGCGCTGGATGACCTCAACCTATCTCGGCGAATGGCTGCACAGCGCCAACCACTATCGCATGCAGCTGAAGGGGGATGCTGCCGACAATCCGGATCAGCGCATCACCGACGACGTGAAATTGTTCGTCGACCAGACGTTGAATATCGGCGTCGGACTGTTGAGTGCAGTGGTGACGCTGGCGTCCTTTGTCGTCATCCTGTGGGGCCTCTCGGCAGAGTCGCCGCTGCACATTTTCGGCCGCGAGTTCGCGATCCCCGGCTATCTCGTATGGGGGGCGCTGGTCTATGCGATCCTCGGTACGGCGCTGACGCAGTGGATCGGCTCGCCGCTGGTCAACCTTGATTTCCAGCAGCAGCGCTTTGAGGCTGATTTTCGCTTCAACCTCGTGCGGGTGCGCGAAAACTCCGAACAGATCGCGCTGTTGCAGGGCGAGAGCGCCGAACGGCAGCGGCTGTCGGAGCGCTTCGGCCGCGTCGTCGGAAACTGGTTTGCCATCATGCAGCGGACCAAGCGGCTCACGGCGTTCACCTCGAGCTATTCCCAGGCGGCGGTGATCTTCCCCTACGTTCTGGTGGCGCCGGCTTATTTTGCCGACAAGATCCAGCTCGGCGGCATGATGCAGACCGCATCCGCTTTCTCCAGCGTGCAACAGGCGTTGTCGTTCTTCGTGTCAACCTATCGGACGCTGGCGGAATGGCGCGCCGTGGTCGCGCGTCTCGACGGATTTGAGGCGGCGATCAAGAGTGCGGCGGCGCAACCGACCGAGACCGGCTCGATCGAGCTGGTGGCGTCACCCCGCGGTGACAGCATCGATCTGAAGCAGCTTCTGGTCAGGCTGCCGAACGGAACGCCGCTGGTCTCGGCGGACGCCTTCAGCATTCGCGCCCATGAGCGCACCCTCGTCACCGGCCCCTCCGGCGCCGGCAAGTCGACGCTATTCCGCGCCATCGCCGGGATCTGGCCGTTCGGCAGCGGCTCGATTGCAGTTCCCTCGAGGGCCACCCTGATGATGCTGCCGCAGCGGCCGTATTTTCCGGTCGGTTCGCTGAAGGCTGCGATCGTCTACCCCGCGGAAGCGAGCGCGTTCAGTTCGGATCAGGTCGGGAATGCTCTCGTCGCGGTAGGCCTGCCTCGGCTCGCGCCGCGGCTGGAGGAGGAAGCGCATTGGAACCGGATGCTCTCCTTGGGCGAGCAGCAGCGCCTTGGGCTGGTGCGGGCGCTGTTGCACACCCCGCAATTCCTGTTCCTCGATGAGGCGACCGCCTCGCTCGATGAGGCTTCGGAAGCCGAGCTTTATCGTCTCCTCGAAAACAAATTGCCGGCAACCACCATCGTGTCGATCGGCCACCGCTCGACGCTTGAGGCCTTTCATCAGCGCAATGTCGTCCTGACCCGTCACGGCGATCAATTCGCGCTGCAGGACGGGCGCGAGGACGTCAAGCAATCGCAATCATAGGCGAGCCTTTGTTGGCTCTTCGTGATGCGCGCTACAGCCAGCGTTGCGGCCACGGCCGGCGGCGTGTCGGCATGGCAGCGATGGCGGTGGCGGCGCCAAGGCGCGCGACAGCTGGCGCCGCCAGGCTGCGGCGATCCGTGCGGCGCCAAATATCCCTCGCCGCCCCTCGCCAATCCAGCCGCATTTGGCTGCTGCAAACAAAAAGAGCGGCAGATCGCTCTGCCGCCCTTTCCATATTCTCGACGAATGGCTTACTTCAAGTTGGTCATCGCCGTCAGGTCGGCCGAGAGCTTGGCGACGCCCGCCGCGCCGCACCAGTTGGAGCCGAAGCCGCCCGGATTGATCGCGGTTACGAAGGACGGGCTGAGGTTGGTGGTGCTGTAATCGCTGGTGAAGGCGTTACAAGAAGCCTTCGAGAGGTTGGTGTCGGAGTAGCGCAGATCAAGCGTGAACACCTTGTAGGTAAAGCCTACGCCGAGATTCCAGGTATTGTAGCTCGTCTCCTTGATGCCGCCCGGGAACGGTCCACCAAAGGCAGTGGCAACCGTGGTGCCGTAGAAGGCATCCGAGGTTCCGA
>JAQGKJ010000393.1 GCA_028290165.1 Bradyrhizobium sp.
CGGGAGAGAGGCTTTGGAAGAGCGCGGTAGCCGTCATCGCAGAAGCGCCTTGACCCCGGGCAGCTCCTTGCCTTCCATCCATTCGAGGAACGCGCCGCCCGCGGTCGAAACATAGGTGAAATCGCCGGCCACGCCGGCCTGATTGAGAGCTGCCACCGTGTCGCCGCCGCCGGCGACCGAAACCAGTTTCTTCTCCCGGGTCTGCGCCGCGGCGTGCCTTGCCGCCGCCACGGTGCCGCGATCGAACGGCGGCGTCTCGAACGCGCCGAGCGGGCCGTTCCAGACCAGTGTCGCGGCGTCGTCGATCGCGGCGCGAATCCGCTCGATCGATTGCGGGCCGACGTCAAGGATCATGCCTTCGGCGGGGATCGCATCGAGGCCATAGGCATGGGACGACGCATGGGGGGCGAAGTGAAACGAGACCACGGCGTCCACGGGCAGGATAATGGCGCAATTGGTAGCGTACGCCTTGTCCATGATCCGCAGCGCCGTTGCGGCGAGATTCCGCTCTGCCAGCGACTTGCCGATGCCGACACCCTGGGCATAGAGGAAGGTATTGGCCATGCCGCCGCCGATCACCATCGCGTCGACCTTGGCAACGAGATTTTCCAAAAGATCGATCTTGGTAGAGACCTTGGCGCCGCCGATGATGGCAATCACGGGCTTGGTCGGCGTCACCAGCGCCTTGGCCAACGCCTCGAGCTCGGCCTGCATGGTACGGCCCGCATAGGCGGGCAGCTTGTGGCCGAGGCCTTCGGTCGAGGCGTGCGCCCGGTGCGCCGCCGAGAAGGCGTCGTTGACCCAGATGTCGCCGAGCTTGGCGAGTTCGGCCACGAAGGCCGGATCGTTCTTTTCTTCTTCCTTGTGGAAACGCGTATTCTCCAGGCAAAGGATGTCGCCATCCTTCATGGCGGCGATCGCCTTTGCCGCGACGTCGCCGATGCAATCGTCCGCGAAGGCGACCGGCTTCCCGATCACCTGGGCCAGCGCCGCGGCGACGGGTTTCAGCGACTCCTTGGGGTCGCGGCCCTTGGGCCGGCCGAAATGCGCGAGCAATATGACCTTGCCGCCCTTGGCGGATAGTTCGGTGATGGTCGGCGCGACGCGTTCGAGCCGGGTCAGGTCGGTGACGCGGCCATTTTCCATGGGCACGTTGAGATCGACGCGCAGCAGCACGCGCTTGCCCTTCACGTCGACGTCATCGAGGGTGCGGAAGCGACCAGTCACGAAAAAATCCTATGAACCGCCGAGCGTGATGTTGGGCCAATCTTCGTTTTTCCGATTTGCGTCCGGCTTGATCTTACTGCCCGATCGCAAGAACAGATAAAGCAGGCCGCCCATCATTCCGATCAACAGCACGAGGGCGACTAACTGCAGGATCATGGCGTTCTCCGCCGCGCCGCTCGTCGGTTACAGCAGCTTACCCATCGCCACGGCGGTGTCCGCCATGCGATTGGAAAAACCCCATTCATTGTCGTACCACGCCATCACCCGCACCAGCGTGCCGTTCTGCACCTTGGTCTGGTCCATGTGGAAGGTGGCGGAATGCGGGTCGTGGTTGAAGTCGATCGACACGTTGGGAAAAGTGGTATAGGCGAGGATGCCCTTGAGCTGCTGCTCGGAGGCGCGCTTCATCGCTTCGTTGACTTCCTCCTTGGAGGTCTTGCGGTTGGCGACGACCTTCAGGTCGATCACCGAGACGTTCGGCACCGGCACCCGGATCGAGACGCCGTCGAGCTTGCCTTGTAGCTCCGGCAGCACCAGGCCGATTGCTTTCGCAGCACCCGTCGAGGTCGGGATCATCGACATCGCGGCCGCCCGGCCACGGTAGAGATCCTTGTGCAGGGTATCGAGCGTCGGCTGGTCGCCGGTATAGGCGTGGATCGTGGTCATGAAGCCGGTCTCGATGCCGACGGTGTCGTTCAGGACTTTCGCCACCGGCGCGAGGCAGTTGGTGGTGCAGGAGCCGTTGGAAACGACAAGATGATCTTTTGTCAGTTTGTCGTGGTTGACGCCGTAGACGATGGTGGCGTCTGCATTGTCGGCGGGCGCCGACACCAGCACGCGCCTGGCGCCGGCGGTCAGATGCGCGGAAGCCTTGTCCTTGGCCGTGAAGATGCCGGTGCATTCGAGCGCGATATCGACGCCGAGCTCTTTCCACGGCAGTTTGGTAGGATCGCGCTCGGCCGAAACCTTGATCTTGCCGTTGCCGACGCTGATCGAATCGCCATCCACCGTCACGGTGCCCGGGAAGCGGCCATGCACCGAATCAAACCGCAGCAAATGGGCGTTGGTCTCGACCGGGCCGAGATCGTTGATGCCGACCACTTCGATGTCCTTGCGGCCGGACTCGGCGATGGCCCGCAGCACGTTGCGGCCGATGCGGCCAAATCCGTTGATCGCGACCCGGATTGCCATTCAATTTCTCCTCAAAATTCGGTTGGTTTGCGGCGGATTGACCGTTTCTTGAGCAGTTTCATGCTCCGAACGTGCAATCGTTGCAATGCATCATAAACCCGAACGTTCCGATAGCGCTACCTCACATTCAGGCGCTTTGACGCAGCGTCGACCACCGCTTCAGCCGTGATCCCGAAATGCTTGTAAAGCGCCTTCGCCGGCGCGCTGGCGCCGAACGTGCTCATGCCGATGAAAATCCCGTCCGGCCCGATCACCGCGTCCCAGCCGAACCGGACCGCGGCTTCAATCGCGATCTTGACCGGGGCCGCGCCGATGATCGCGTGGCGCCGCTCCACCGGCTGCGCCAGC
>JAQGKJ010000420.1 GCA_028290165.1 Bradyrhizobium sp.
TCCGCAAGCGCGCCGTCGAGCCCCGACAGCAATTGCGCCAGCCGGCCGACCGGGCCGCCTTCATTGGCGTGGGTATCCCAGCCGTCGAAGGCGAGCGCCGCGATCCGCGGGCCGTCGTCGGCCGACATCAGCTTGGCGGCGCCGCGAGCCACCAGCCGCATCGCGCCCGCCTGGTTGGTGCCCGGCTTCGGCTTCATGTCGTCGCCTTGGGCTACCTTGTCGAGCTGCAACCCTTGCGACAATGCCGACGCCAGCGCGGGATCGCGATGTTGATAAAGCTCGACCAGCCGCATCGCGGTATCGTCGTCGGCCTGCGGCAACGCGACCGGCGCCCAGCCGACCGTCGGCGCCGCGCCGCGCAGCACCAGCGGCGTGGTTGGACCAACGGCAAGCCCGCTCATCACCCGATCGCCTCTTGGCAAGGCTTCCAGCGCGCGGTTCAGCCAGCCGGACTGCACCCGGCCTGGCCCGGCAAAGCCGCTTTCGAGCACGTCCTGGCCGTCGAAATGCGAAAGGTCGCGATAGGGCGTCGACACCGCATGGATCACCGAAGCGTGCTTCTCCCGATACATCCGCGCAAATTCCGGCATCGAAGGATGCAGCGCGAAGAAGGAATCCAGCATCGTCGCTGCATGCGGGCCTTCCGAAGTCAGCGCGATCGAGCCGTGCAGGCCAGCATAATCGGGATCGCCTATTGGAGCGACGGTGGCGAGGCCGTCGAGCGCGCCGCGCAGGATCACGACGATCAGCCGCGGGTCGCGCCCGTCGGCGGCGCGCGCGAATTTCGGCAAATACGCCCAGGCCGCGAACGCGGCGCCGCCGAGCAGCAGCGCCCGTCGCGAGGTTACGCGTGACATCCGCCCTTCGCAGCAATCCATCGTCATCTCCTCTGGAATTCCGGCGACATCAGCAACAGCGCCAGCGCCTGCTGTCGCGTCTCGGCACGCTCAATGGTCCGCCGCGTTTCCGCCGACGCGGCATCCGCCGCGGCGAATTCCAGGAGATCGCGGGGATCGAAATTGTTGGCCACGCGCGAGGCGAGCTGCGCCGAGATGTCGAGCCGCAGCTTCATCCCCTCCGGCGCGCCCCAGGCGGCGTTGGTGTCGGGAAATCCATTCGGCCCGGCCGGAGTCCACAGCGGCTGGCCCAGCAGATTGAGGCCGCCGAGATAAGGGCCGGGATCTTCGGGAACGCGCGCCAGCAGCCGGCCTGACGCCACCAGGAATTCGTAAGGAGACCGCAGTTTTGTCAATGGCGCCTGCCAGGCATCGTCGGAATCCAGCAGGGTCGACGTCAGCACCTTGAGGTCGCCGTCGGATCTTTGGAACGCGTCCTGCAGCCGCGCCACCAATGGCGGTGGCGGATCGTCGGCCACGAAGTGACGCGCGAATTTGGTCGCGATGAATTTCGCGGTAGAGGGATGGCGGGCGATATCCGAAAGCGCCGCTTCTCCCTGCGCCACACCGTTGGCCTCGTAATCCTTGCCGAGCAGCCGCTGCGCCCCGGGCTGGTGCGCATTGGCGTTAAAGACAAAACTCCCGGGCGCGCCGAGTTGGCCTTGCCGTCCCGCAAAGGTCCAGCCGGTGATGATGCGCGCCAGCGAGGTGACGTCTTCTTGCGTGTAGCCGCCGCCGACGCCCAGCGTATGCAACTCCATGATTTCGCGCGCCAGGTTTTCGTTCAAGCCGCGCTTGCGGTTTTGCCCGGCACGCGAGTCCGGGCCGAGCGATCGCTGATTGTCGAGAAAGAACAGCATCGCCGGATGCTGCTCGACCGCCTTCAGCATGTCGCTGAAATGTCCCAGCACGTGAGGCCGGATCGCCTCGCGCTCGAACGAGCCGGCCCACATCCGCGCCAGCTCGCCCTTGTTGGCCGAGATGCAAAAATGGTTGGACCAGAACGCCACCAGCCGCTCGAGGAGGCCGCAATCGGCGAGCACCGCGCGCTGCAGCCGCGCCAAGGCCTCGGCGCGATAGGTTTTCTGGATGATGTTGAGCGGCTGGGCCGGCTGCGGCGGTTGCTTTGGCGCGTTGGGCAGCGCTGCGTTGGGCTGCATCGCATCGGTGGATTGCATGGACGGGTTGGCGTTGCCGTTTTCCGGCGCCTTCATCGCGGCTTCTTTTCCCGCGATGTCCATCGCGATGGCGTTGAGCGAGAGATTACGCGTTTGCGGCCTGGCTTCCTTTGCCGGCTGCGCCGGCGGCGGGCCCTCCGCTGCCGCCGCACCCGATTTTGCTGCCGCCTCACGCGCCTGCTTGACCTCCAGTTGATACGCGAACACCGCCCCGGCCAATGCCGGGGTCGACTGCAGTCCAGGCATCTCCAGCAGCACGCCGTTGGTGCGGCTCAGTTCGGCTTTGACAAAGCCGCGCGGATCGGAAGCCGCATTGACCAGATCACCCGATGCGCCGCCGCGCGCGCCAAATCCGAAGCGGTTGAGCGCGACCAGAGCAGCGTGCGAATCGCGGGCCATCGGATTTGCCTTTACGTTTCCTTCGGACGCTGCTGCGCGTATATTGGCGGGGCGAATATACCGCCGTTCGAGATGAACCCGACATGAAAAACGCAAGGCCTGCTCGGTTGTAATCATGACAAATCGGTTAGATGAGCCGGTCTCGCGGCGGCTTGCCTGTTCCAGGTGCGGAACGGAATTCACCTGCAGCCTCGCGGGACCGTGCTGGTGCGCCGAGGAAGCCGCCCGCCTGCCGATGCCGTTCGATGGCGAGGATTGCCTGTGCCGGGATTGTCTGCGGAAGGCGGCGGCCGAATCGGCGAGAGTCGCGGCTCATTCGCCGTCCTGACAGGTCTAATTCGAAAGCAACTTTCTAGCGCAGTCGTCTCGCCGGCCGTAGCTGTCTGCATTGCCCGGACCGGTCCGCGTCTCCGTTCAAATTCTTGGAGAAAATTACGCCATCGATTTACGCTTCTATTACCCTTCCCTGCAGCAGGAATGAGGCGCCATGGATCCGTTAACCCGCTGCAGTTAGCTTTCGCTACTACGCTACCCGCGAAAGCTTTTTCAATGTCCCGCTTCATTCTCTATACGTGTATGGCCTTCATCACCGCTTTCGTCGGCGTGACATGGGCAGCACGGGGATTTCCGATGCACTTTTCCGGTCCGGTAAGCGTGAGCCAGCTGCAGCCGACGGTCACCGCGACGTTTGGCGACCAGAGCGCCAAGGACTATGAACGAAAGATGTGGGAGGCCGAGCACACCGCGCAGAGCGATGGGGATTCCAAGCTAGACAAGATACGGCTTGAAGCCCTGCAGGCGGGCAATGCCTATGCGATGTCGCCATGCGATGAGACCATGAAATCGAACCTCATCGCCGCAGTCACGGCCTATACCCGCGCATGGCAGCAAAAAATGGACTGTCCAAGACCACAGAACATGCTGATGTTTTGCGGTGACAAGAAATTGAAGGAAGTCGCTGCCACTTTTTCGACACCGCTCGACATTCGCGTCAAGGCGGCTCTGCATGAGGCATTCGAGCAGCGCGGCATCGTCAAGGCCGATTTTCCGCCGGATATGCGTTTCGACGTGCTGCAATTCGCCGGCCCCGGCCTTTGGTCCGAGGAGTCGCCGATATGCCTGCCGCGGATGCGCGCCTCCGCCGGAGGCGCGCGGTGAACCGGGCATGGTTCGTGCTGTGGGCTCTCGTGATCTGGCAAGTCGCGGCCTGGACCTTCGCGCCGGCGGCCCCTCCGCAGCAAATACCTGAGGTCAACCAGGGCAAGGCTTTCGGCTCCAACGAGGACATCGCGGTCGAAACAAGAGTTCGGCAGCGGCAGGCTGCGTTCAAGACATTGGATCAACCCTGGGGCAGCCGCTGTGCCGGCGAGGAGCGCAAACAGTTCATCAGTGGCCTCAACGAATATTACTATCATCGCCAGAATCAAACCGAGCGCTATCCCGAGAATTTCGGCAAGCTCGGCGCGGACTATATCGCGAAGCAGTGGTCGACCACCGACGATCAGCGGATCGACCGGCTGACGCAGGAGGCTTACACCAAGGGATATTTGAGACCAGCGGATTTTGACGCGGTGGCGGGCAAGATGATCGCAATCGTCGTCAAGGACGAGCGCGTTACCGGAAAAGCCTGCGCGGGCTGACGCCGTTGCCGGCCACTTACACCGGATAGCCCGGCGATTTGCGCGCCATGCCGTCGAACGCGTCGAGCAATCTCTCGCGCCAAGCGTAGACCGGATCGTCCTCGGCCAGCAGTTTGAACGGGCTGACGACGCGCGCCCACTGGAATCCGCCGAACACGATGTAGTCGGCGTAGTTCGGCTTCTCACCGCCGAGATAGGCTTGCGTCTTCAGGGTCAGCCGCATCGGCTCCAGACTTTTGCGAAAGCCCTCGACCGATTTGTCACGCGCGGCGACCACTTCCTCGAGCGGCCTGCCGAAGCGCGCTTCGCGGGTTTTGCGGAAATACACCGCATCGACCGGTTTCAGATGGCCTGGAATATCCGCGACGATCAGCGGGAACATGCCGCCGACCACGGTGACGTCGCCCCACCAGTTGATCATGCGGCCGACGGCACGGCCGCCCTCGCCGCCGAACAGCGACGGCCGGTCGGGATAATTGTCTTCCAGATAATTGGCGATCGCCCATGAATCGGCGACCGAGGTCTCGCCGTCGAGCAGCACCGGCACCTTTTCGGAATCGTGCGGAGCGATCGCCGCTTTCTCGGTAAAGCACCAGGGGATCGATTGCGCCGAAAGCCCCTTATGCGCCAGCGCCATTCGCGTCCGCCAGCAGAACGGGCTGAAGGGACGCGCTTCGTCGGTGCCGACCAGTTCGAACAGTTTTAAGGCCATAGCGAAATCTCCTGCCCGACTTTAGCACCGTCATTGCGAGGAGCGAAGCGACGAAGCAATCCATCTTTCCTGCCGCTCGCTATGGATTGCTTCGCTTCGCTCGCAATGACGACCTATCTATCATCGTCATGCCCGGGCTCGTCCCGGGCATCCACGTCCTTCTTTCCTGGCTGCGACACAAGACGTGGATGGCCGGGACGAGTCCGGCCATGACGACAAATGCCTTCTTCAGTTCATTTCACCACTGCAGCCGTCTGCCCGAACAACAGCTTGCGCTCTTCCTCGGTGCGGATCGCCGGCTGGCCGTAATTCGGATTGACCTCCTTGGCCTTGGCGTAGGCGCGCACCGTGGCGGGGCGTTCGCGGATGGTCTCGAGCCAGCGTTTCAAATGCGGGAAGTCGTCGATGTTCTGTTCCTGGTTCTTATAGGGTACGATCCACGGATAGCTTGCCATGTCCGCGATCGAATAATCGCCCGCGATAAATTCGCGATCGGCGAGACGCTTGTTGAGCACGCCGTAGAGCCGGTTGGTCTCGTTCACATAGCGGTCGATGGCATATTTGATTTTCTCCTGGGCGTAGTTGCGGAAGTGATGATTTTGCCCCGCCATCGGCCCGCGCCCGCCCATCTGCCAGAACGTCCACTGGATCGCGTCATAACGGCCGTAGATGTCGGCGGGCAGGAATTTTCCGGTCTTCTCGGCGAGATACAAAAGCATCGCTCCGGACTCGAAGATCGAGATCGGCTTGCCGACGCCGTTCGGCTCGTGATCGACCATCGCAGGGATGCGGTTGTTCGGCGCGATCGCGAGAAACTCCGGCTTGAACTGGTCGCCCTTGCCGATATTGACCGGGAAAATCTTGTATTTCAGCCCGGCCTCTTCGAGAAACATCGTGATCTTGTGGCCGTTCGGCGTGGTCCAGTAATGAAGGTCGATCATGGCGGCGTTCCTGTCTGCTTTTCTGCGTATTTGACCAGCCATCCAAATTGGATGCGATTGCATGAAGTTCACCGCATTGGCGAAGCGAAGTCAATGGCGGGCATTTCACGTGCCGACGAATTGATCTGCGCTGAAGTAATATGACGGATGCGCCGCGCGATCAGCTGGCCCGACCGGGTCAGCTGACGCGACCGGGTCAGTTGGCGCGACCGTGCTCGCGCAGGAGTTTCTCGCCGTCTTCGGTGACGGTCACGAGCAGCCCGAAGCCGGCAATGGTCTCGCGTTCGACGTAGCCGCGATCGACGGCATCCTCCCAGATGGTCAGTCGCGGGCAGGACGTACGCCAGGTCGCGATCACCTCGGAATAAAGCCGCGGCTCCCGGGCGATCCATTCGACAAGATCAAGCACCAGCGCGTCCGCCGTCTCGGCCATCGGCTTTCTCCTTCGCTCAAAAGGCAAAAGCGTTGCTGCGCACCAGCAAGAGCCAGCTTCCGTAAAGGATGTAGTAGCAGGCGACGGTGGTGATCAGCCGTGCGGCCCAGGTGCGAAATTGCAGATCGGTCATGGCTTCCAGGATGCGCCGCGCCAGCGACGTGCCGGTCATCGACGCAGCGATGGCGACAGCGGCGAGAATCGGATCAAGCGTCGCGGCCTGATCGATGATGCCGCCGAAATAGATCAGCTTGGTAAAATGACTGGCGACCTGACAGGTGGCCTTGGTGGCGACGATGGCACGACGGTCGAATTTGCCGCCGAGAAAGAAGGTGTCCAACAGCGGCCCGGAGACGCCGGTCATCAGCATCAGCCCCATGCAGACCGAACCGTAGAAGGTGCCCTGCCAGATGCTGTCCGGATTGGGTTTCAGGTCCGACGGCATCAGCCGCGCCATGAACGGCGTCACCCCGAGCAGCAACAGGGCAATGGGTTTGTCCGGCACGTAGCGGGTGATCGACCACGCCGCCAACGCCAGCGCGCAGCCGATCAGATAGACCGAGACCGGCCGCCACCTGATGTGGCTGCGCCACAGAAAGGCGCGCCAGCCGTTCGACGCCATCTGCGTGATCGCGTGCAGCACCATCGCCGTCGGCAGCGGCATCAGCGTCAGCAGCACCGATCAGGATCAGCCCGCCGGCCATGCCGAACAGGCCGGACAGGAACGCGGTCGCGACCATCAGCACGCCAAGGGCGGCCATCATCAGCGGCGTCATTGGAATCTCCTCGGCAATATTTCTGCCTTGCTTGTATCGGCCGCGCAAACGGAGTTATCTTGGCCTGGCATCAGTTTTCCTGAGGGTGAGATGCGGCGGCTCCTGTTTCTCAACGGCATCAAGGCGTTCGAGGCCGCGGCGCGCAGCGGCAGTTTCAGCGCTGCCGGGGCCGAACTCAACGTGTCGGCGGCGGCGGTCAGCCGGATGGTGCATCTCCTTGAAGCGCGGCTCGGCGTCGCGCTGTTCGAGCGCAAGGCCAACCGGCTGGCGATGACCCCGGCGGGGCGCGCCTATCAGAGCGGGCTGACGCCGATCTTCGATGCGCTGGCAAGCCTGACCGCGCAGGTGACCGCGCCCTCGAGCGTGCGGGCGTTGACCATCGGCGTCGGCCCGACCTTTGCCATGCGATGGTTCATCCCGCGGCTGGCGGACTTTCGCGCCGTCGAGCCGGATATCGACGTGCGCATCACCACCGGCGGTGCCGCGGCGCCGTTCGGCGATGACTGGAGCTGCGGCATCAAGCTCGGCGACGGCGACTGG
>JAQGKJ010000426.1 GCA_028290165.1 Bradyrhizobium sp.
GATCGATGTCCAGAACTGCTTCCTGCCCGGAGGTAGCCTTGCCGTGAAAGAGGGCGAGCAGGTCGTTCCCGTGATCAATCGGATTGCCAAAGGCTTTGCCAACGTGGTGATGACGCAGGATTGGCACACCCCGGGCCACATCTCATTCGCTTCGGTCCATGCCGGCAAGAAGCCGTTTGAGACGATCGATCTGCCCTACGGCAAGCAGGTGCTGTGGCCCGATCACTGCGTGCAGGGAACCGACGGCGCGGCGCTTTCGAAAGATCTCTCAATTCCGCAAGCCGGGCTGGTCATTCGAAAAGGTTTTCACAAGGACGTCGACAGTTACTCCGCCTTCACGGAGGCCGACGGCAAGACCACCACCGGACTTGCCGCCTATCTCAAGGCGCGCAACATCAAACGCCTGTTCGTGGCAGGCCTGGCTACCGATTTCTGCGTTGCGTGGACGGCGCTCGATGCGCGCAAGGCCGGCTTCGAAACCTATGTCGTCGAAGACGGCTGCCGCGGCATCGACACCCAGGGCTCGCTCGCGAAAGCCTGGGCGGACATGGCAAAGGCCGGCGTCAAGCGCATCCAATCGGCCGATATCGCGGTTTAGGGCGCATCGGGCTCGGATCGAATCACGACGGCAACGCTTTGAGGCTCCTAACGATCTGAGAATAATTTTCCGTCATGGCCGGGCTTAGCCGTCCGAAGGACGGCGTCGCTTCGGCTCGCCTATGCCCGGCCATCCACGTCTTTCTTGCCCTACACTGTTAAGACGTGGATGCCCGGGACAAGTCTTTAGCCCGGGCATGACGAATTTCGCTAGGAGGCCTGTTCGGCAGCGCTTGCCTTCGCGCCGCCCTTGGAGACGGCGACGAGCGCCGGGCGCAGCACGCGATCGCCGATCATGTAGCCGGCCTGCACGACCTGCGTCACCGTCCCTGCCGGCACCGATGGGTCGGGGACCTCGTACATCGCCTGCTGGAAATTCGGATCGAATTTCTCGCCGGTCGGATCGAATTTCCTGACGCCGTTTTTCTCCAGCGTGTTGAGCAGCGACCGCTCGGTCAGTTCGACGCCTTCGATCAGCGCTTTAAGACCGGGATCAGCGGCAGCCTTCGCCTCGGCCGGGACCGCATCCAGCGCACGCTGCAGATTATCCGCGATATCGAGGATGTCGCGCGCGAAACCGGAGATGCCGTAAGTGCGCGCGTCGGCCACCTCGCGCGTGGTGCGCTTGCGCAGGTTTTCCATTTCCGCAAGCGTGCGCAGCATCTTGTCACGGGATTCGGCGGCCTCCTTCGCCAGCGCTTCCGCCGACCCCGTTTCCGGATCGTCGGGCATGATGTATGGCTTGGAAACCACCGGCTCCGGCCCTTGCGCCGGGTTCACCGGATCATCGTTCTGCCGGTTGGGATCGGTCATAGACGGCCCTCTTTGGAATAGCCTGGGATGAGTGGGGAGTTGCTGGGTGCGGATATCGTGCTTTAGCCGACGAAAATCAAGCGCAACCGGGGTCGTTTACGGGGCTATGATCCGCGCAGCATACGGCTGACGATGCGCGCGGCGTAATCCACCGTCGGGATCACCCTGGCATAGTTGAGCCGGGTCGGGCCGATCACGCCGAGAACGCCGACGATATGACCGGCGGCATCGCTGTAAGGCGCGATGATGGTGGAAGAGCCGGACAGCGAAAACAGCTTGTTCTCCGATCCGATGAAAATCCGCACGCCCTCGGCGCGCTCGGCGCGGCCCAACAGGTCGATCACGCCGCGCTTGGTCTCGAGATCGTCGAACAATAGCCGCACCCGCTCCAGGTCTTCCAGCGCGTGTAGATCTTCCAGCAGGTTGGCGTGGCCGCGCACAATCAGCTGCCGGTCGTCGTTTTCGCCGCCCGACCAGCTTGCGATCCCGGCGGCGATGACCTTCTGCGTCAGCTGGTCGAGTTCGGCGCGGTTCTGCGTCAATGCGGTTTCAAGTTCGAGACGCGCTTCGGCAAGCGTTCGCCCTCTGATCCGTGCATTGAGGAAATTGGTGGCCTCGGTGAGTGCCGAGGAGGGAACGCCCGGCGGCAGCGTCAGCACGCGATTCTCGACCTGGCCGTCCTCGCCCACCAGCACCACCAGCGCGCGCTCCGGCTCGAGCCGCACGAATTCGATATGTTTTAATCGCGAATTGGATTTTGCGGTCAACACCACCGCCGCGGCGCGGGTGAGGCCGGACAACCGGGTCAAGGCTTCGCCAAGCGCTGCTTCGACCGATTGCGCCTTGCCGACGGAGGCAAGCTGGCTCTGGATCGACTCCCGCTCCGGCTCGGTGAGGTCGCCGACCTGCATCAGGGCATCGACGAAAAACCTTAAACCGAATTCGGTGGGCAGCCGCCCTGCCGAAGTATGCGGCGCGTAGATCAGCCCGAGCGCTTCG
The DNA here is from genome assembly GCA_028290165.1 of Bradyrhizobium sp. The sequence goes on from JAQGKJ010000426.1 coordinate 2,410, forward strand.
AGATCGGACATCACATTGCGCACCGAGGCCGGCGACAGCGGTACGGCGATCAGCCGCGAAATGTTGCGGGAACCGACGGGTTCGCCGGTCGCGAGATAACTCTCGACAATTTGACGAAAGATGTCCCGCGAGCGCTCATTGAGCTGGGCCAAGCCGGCAGTCGGCGCGATCAGGCCAATCGGATCGTGGTGGGCCACGGATTACTCCTCACAACGTCCTAATTTGTCCATCTCGGAGGCCGGTGACAAGCGGCATTAGTCCCACAGGGTGTGGCAAAGGGCCTTGCCGCTGCGCCCTCCCCCTCCTACAAGCACCGCGAGCCATAATCTTTTGCTGGATTTTCGGAGGATTCCCATGCGGCCAAGCCGCCGTGCGCCGGATGAGTTGCGCGCCGTGTCGCTGGAACGCGGCGTGGTCAAATATGCCGAGGGTTCCTGCATGGTCAAATTCGGCGACACCCATGTGCTGGTGACGGCCACTCTGGAAGATCGGCTGCCGCCATGGCTCAAGGGCCAGGGCCGCGGCTGGGTCACGGCCGAATACGGCATGCTGCCGCGGGCGACGCTGGAACGGACCCGCCGCGAGGCTGCAACGGGCAAGCAAGGCGGCCGCACAGTCGAAATCCAGCGCCTGATCGGCCGTTCGCTCCGCGCCACCGTTGACCTCGAGGCGCTGGGCGAGCGCCAGATCACGGTCGACTGCGACGTGCTGCAGGCCGATGGCGGCACCCGTACCGCCTCGATCACTGGCGCCTGGGTCGCGCTCTCCGACTGCATCTCCTGGATGGAGGCCCGCAACATGATCAAGAGCAACGTGCTGCGCGACAACGTGGCGGCGATCTCCTGCGGCATCTATAACGGCACGCCTGTGCTCGACCTCGATTACGCCGAGGATTCGGAAGCCGATACCGACGCCAATTTCGTCATGACCGGCGACGGCCGCATCATCGAGGTGCAGGGCACCGCGGAAAAGACCCCGTTCTCGCAGGACGAGTTCCTGGCGCTGATGGCGCTGGCCCGCAAAGGC
>JAQGKJ010000444.1 GCA_028290165.1 Bradyrhizobium sp.
TGCCGGAGAGGCTTCAAACCTGATGCGGTGGCCGGTTCAACGAGGAAGCCGGAACACAACCACATCCGCCTGCGTGGGGTGGGATTTCAGCAATATAGAAAATCGGCCGGCCTTCCGCAAGGAGCGCGGCAAATCGCGATCCCGATACCAACGCCGGCTAAAACGGCTTGACCACCACCAGGATAACGATCCCGATCATCAGAATGGTCGGTACCTCATTGATAATACGATAAAATTTAGTGCTACGGGTATTTCGGTCGGCGGCGAAATCCTTCACCCAGCGCGAAAAAAAGCCGTGGATGCCCGATAGCACCAGCACCAGCACCAGCTTTCCGTGCAGCCAGCCCGCCGAAAACCAGTGGCCGGCCCAGGCGAGGTAGAGTCCGGCCAGCCAGGTGACGATCATCGCCGGGTTGATGATCGCTTTCAGCAACCGCCGTTCCATCACCTTGAACGTCTCGGACTGCTGCGACCCGGCTTCCGCGTCGCAGTGATAGACGAACAGCCGCGGCAGATAGAGTATGCCGGCCATCCACGAGATCACCGCGATCACATGCAGCGCCTTGATCCATTCGTACATCCGTCATGCCTCGCTCGTTTGCCAACGTCCCATAGTCCTTGCCGGCAACCCTGATCTCCAGGGGAAGTGAGACATATCCGCAAGCATGCCTTTTCTAAAACAATAATTTTAGAATCTTAGGTTTGAGTCTAAGTAGCGGTGAATAGCGCCGGCGCAAAACTGTCCCGGATTTCTTGGGAGATGTTCACATCCATCAACAGTTTCGGCTGTCCGCGCGGCAATTCGAATAACACCACCTGCTTCAAGTGCTTGCGCTCTGCCACGGCCAGCTTATGAAGAGACAAATCCACATGACCTCACTATCATTGCGGGAAGCGAACGAAGTTATCCCTGTTGCGAGGCCTGTGAAGAAAAAGCCGGGTTATCCCTGATCGGCCGACCCGCGCCATCATCTCTCAGGTAAGCTCCACAAGGATTCACAGGATACACAGGGGTTCAGGTGCCCACGACCGGCAACTATTTTCATCTCCACCTGGTCTCCGATTCGACAGGCGAGACCCTGATCACGGTGGCGCGCGCGGTCGCCGCGCAGTATGCGAACGTGACAGCGGTCGAACATGTCTATCCGCTGGTGCGCAGCCAGAAGCAACTTGATCGCGTGCTGGATGAAATCGAGGAAGCACCCGGCATCGTGCTGTTCACGTTGCTTGAGAAGGATTTGGTCGGCAAGCTCGAGGCCAAATGCCAGCAGATCAATGTACCGAGCCTCTCGATCATCGGGCCGGTGATGCAGCTGTTTCAGGCCTATCTCGGCGCGCCCACCACGGGACGCGTCGGCGCGCAGCACACCCTGAATGCGGAATACTTCAAACGCATCGACGCGCTGAACTATACGATGATGCATGATGATGGCCAGCACGTCGAAGGACTGGATGATGCCGATGTGATTCTGGTCGGGGTGTCCCGTACCTCGAAGACGCCGACCTCGATCTATCTCGCCAACCGCGGCATCCGCACGGCGAACGTTCCGCTGGTGCCGGGCATTCCGATCCCGCATCAACTGGAGATACTGACAAAGCCGCTGGTGGTCAGCCTCCATGCGACGCCTGAGCGCCTGATCCAGGTCCGGCAGAACCGGCTGTTGAGCATGGGTGATCGCGACAACGACACCTATATCGATCGCCAGGCTGTGACCGATGAAGTGGCGTTTGCGCGGCGGCTGAGCGCTAAATTCAACTGGGCGCAGCTGGACGTGACACGGCGATCGATCGAGGAGACCGCTGCCGCGGTCCTGAAACTGTTCGCCGACCGGCAGCGGCAACGGCTTGCGGAATGAGTTTGTGGCGCGGAAAATTTCCGTTGATCCTGGCGTCGCAAAGCCGCGCACGGCAAACGCTGCTCTTAAATGCCGGCATCGAGTTCGAGGCGGTCGCGGCAGATATCGATGAACGCGCCGTCCAGGAGGCCTCGGGACTTTCGGCGCCGGGCGAGATCGCAGCCCTGCTGGCGCGCGAGAAGGCACTTTCGGTGTCGGCGCGCCGGGCGGGAAAATATGTGGTTGGCGCCGATCAGGTCCTGGCGCTCGGGTTCAGCCTGTTCAGCAAACCGGTCGATCGTATCCAGGCCAAGGAGCAACTGCGCGCGCTTGCCGGCCATGGTCATGAGCTGCACTCGGCCGTTGCCGTCACTCGCGACGACGAGATATTGTTCGAGACAACGACCATCGCGCGCATGACCATGCGGCAGCTGGGTGAGGCCGAGTTAGACGCTTATCTGGACGCCGCCGGCGAGGCGGTCACAACAAGCGTTGGCTCCTACCAGCTGGAGGGGCTGGGGGTGCATTTGTTCGAGCGTATTGAAGGCGATCACTTTACCATTCTCGGTCTGCCGCTCCTGCAATTGCTCGCATTCCTGCGAAGCGAGCAGCTGCTCGCCATATGACAGAAATTCCCGACCAGACCGCCATGGCGAACCCCAAATGATCATCCTTGGACTGACCGGCTCGATCGGAATGGGGAAATCAACCACCGCACAGCTGTTCGCGGAAGCCGGTGTTCCTGTCTATGACGCCGATGCGACCGTTCATAGCCTTTACGAAAGCGAGGCGGTGCCTGCGATCGAAGCGGCGTTTCCGGGTACGACCGCCAATGGCAAGGTCGACCGTAACAAGCTTTCGGCGCGCGTGGTGCATGATCCCGCGGCGATGAAGCGGCTCGAGGGCATCGTTCATCCGATGCTGGGTGCCTCCCGACAGAAATTCCTTCGTGAGGCCGAGCAATCCGGCGCGCCCGTCGCGGTGGTCGACGTGCCGTTGTTGTACGAGACCGGTGGCGAGAAGCGCGTCGACGCGGTGGTCGTGGTCACTACGACGCCGGAAATTCAGCATCAGCGAATCCTGGCGCGCGACAACATGACCGGTGAGAAGCTGGATGCCATCTTGGCGCGACAGCTGCCCGATGCCGAAAAACGCAAGCGCGCCGATTTCGTGGTGGATACCTCGCACGGACTTGATGCGGTGCGGACCCGAATCCGGGACATTCTGGCAGAGGCTGCTAAGATGCCGCAGCGACGAACCTGATTCGTCATTCTCCCGGTTCAAAGTCACAAAATTAAATGCGCGAAATCGTTCTCGACACCGAAACCACCGGCCTTGATCCCCTGCGCGGCGACCGGCTGGTTGAAATCGGCTGCGTCGAGATCTTCAACCGCATGCCGACCGGGCAGACCTTTCACCGGCATCTCAATCCGGAGCGCGCCATGCCGGCGGAGGCCTTCGCCGTGCATGGTCTCTCCAGCGAGTTCCTCGCCGACAAGCCGTTTTTCGCCGAGGTGGTCGAGGATTTCCTCGAATTCATCGCCGACGCGCCGCTGGTGATCCACAACGCGTCGTTCGATATCAGTTTCATCAACGCCGAGCTTGACCGCATCAAACGGCCGCCGATTGCGCGCGAACGGCTGGTCGACACGCTGTTGCTGGCGCGGCGCAAGCATCCCGGCGTGTCGAATCGCCTCGACGATCTCTGCTCGCGCTATGCGATCGACAACTCCCGTCGCACCAAGCACGGCGCCTTGCTCGACGCCGAACTTTTGGCCGAGGTCTACATCGATCTGATCGGCGCCCGGCAGTCGCAACTGATCCTGGCGGCAGATTCTCGCGAGATCCGCGTCGGCGGACTCGGCGAAATGCCACGGCGCCAGCGCGAGGTGCCGCTGGAGACGCGGATCACCGAGGCCGACCGCGCGGCGCATCAGGCCTTTGTCGCTACGCTGGGCGACAAGCCGATCTGGAACGATTTTGTGGGTGTGGGCGCGTAAAGCGGAATTGATCAGCTCGGCTTCGCCGGCGTGGCTTGTGCGGCGGCTTGCCGCTCCAGATTCTGGCGGTACAGGCCGACAAAATCCACGGGGTCGAGCATCAGCGGCGGGAACCCGCCATCCCGCACCGAGGTGGCGATGATTTCGCGCGCAAACGGGAACAATAGCCGCGGGCATTCGATCATGACCAGCGGGTGCAGATTTTCCTTCGGCACGTTCAAAATACGGAACACCCCCGCATAGGCCAGATCGAAGCTGAACATCACCTTGCCGGCGTTCTCCGCCTTGCCTTCGACCGAAAGCGTCACTTCGAACTCGTGTTCGGCGATATTGTTGGCACTGACGTTGATCTGGATATTGATCG
>JAQGKJ010000459.1 GCA_028290165.1 Bradyrhizobium sp.
GTCGCCGACCGGCTGGTCGATCGCGATGTCGTCGTCATAGGTGGTGGCGCCAGCGCCTTTGACACCGCGAATGCAACTCTTGAGGCCGGAGCGCGATCGGTTGATCTTCTGGTGAGGCGCGAGGGCCTTCCTCCGATCCATCGCGTTTGTCTTGCCAGCCGATGGCACGGATACCACCGTCACTACGTCGAATTATCAGATGAGATGAAGTGGGCGTACTCGCTGGCGGATCTCGATCTCGGCGTGCCGCCGCCGCGTGACACCTATTATGAAGCCATCCGAGACGATCGCTTCAATATTTACGGCAGCGCCCGCATCGAGTCTCTCGGTTTCGAAAACAACAAGATCGCCGGCTGCTATGGCGGACTGCCAATGCAGCACGATTTCATGATCTGCGGCACCGGCAGCCGCAACTCGCTTGCCGATCAAACCGAGATCAAATCGCTACTGCCGTCGATCCGTCTTTGGAAGGACGGATATATTCCGAACGGACTGGCAACCCATCCTGAACTCGAAGACAGTCCATATCTCGGAGGCGCGCTGCAATTCACGCCGCTGCACGACCGCGATCACTTCGTAAGCCGCGTCTATTATCTTTGCTCGGGCGTCGCCCATCTCAGCGGGTTTCGGTGCAACCTGTCGGGTCTGCAATACGCGGCGCAGCGCGTCTGTCACGACATTTCCAAGACCTTGTTCTTCGACAATCAGCAGCAGATCAAGGCTGCTTTCGATGGGCATATGGGCTGGGAATAGGCTTTGTCAAACAGGATAGGTGAAGCATGAATGTTGCTACTCCAATTACAGAAAACCCGATATGGAGTGCGGAAGAAGTCGCGTTGAGGATCGAGCTCGCGGCGGCTTATCGTCTGACGGCGCAGCTCGGCATGTCCGACCTGATCTACACCCACCTCTCGGCCCGGGTCCCCGGGCCGGAACTCCATTTCCTTCTGAATCCCTACGGGATGCTGTTCAGCGAGGTCACGGCTTCTTCCCTGATCAAGGTCGATCAGAACGGCGAGATGGTCGAGCCGAACGACAGATGGGTGCACAACCCGACGGGCTTCGTCTTGCACAGTGCGATCCATCGTTCGGGCGACGACCGGGTCTGCGTCTTCCACGCGCATCCGATGAACGCGATGGCGGTATCGAGTCTGGAATGCGGCCTTCTTCCGCTGACGGTGTGGGCACAGCAGTTTTACAAGCGCGTCTCGTATCATCCCTATGAAGGGCCGCCGGTGCGCCTCGACGAGCGCGACCGCGTGCTCGCAAACATGGGGAATACCAAGGCCATGCTGATGCACAACCATGGCGTGCTGACGACCGGACGCACCGTCGCCGAGGCGTTCATCCTGATGTACTACCTCGAAAAATCCTGCGAAGTGCAGCTCAAGGCCCAATCATCGGGGCAGAAGCTGATCATCCCGTCGGAAGAGATCTGCGAATATTCCGCACGCCTTCGCTATTCGGAAGAGCAACTCACTGCAAATCCCGGCGCGCTGGAATGGCAAGCCCTGGTTCGCAAGCTCGATAGCGAAGATCCATCCTACCGAAATTAACACGCAGTCAAGGAAACAGCATGACACGACCGACGACCCTGGCGATGAACGGGATGGTCACATCTCCGCATTACCTCGCATCTCAATCAGGCCTCCGCATTCTTCGGGAAGGCGGTAACGCGATCGAGGCTGCAATCGCCGCGGCGGCGACGGTTGCCGTGGCCTATCCGCAGGCCAACAGCATCGGCGGCGACAATTTCTGGCTGATCTCTCGCGAGGGAGCGCCGGCGCCGCTTGCGTTGAATGCATCCGGCCGCTCGGGCAGCAAGGCGACGCTGGAGCATTATCGTGAGCAGGGTATCTCGGCGATACCCGCCCGCGGCTATCTCGCGGCGAACACCGTTCCGGGCGCCGTTTCCGGCTGGGATGCCGCTTATCAGCACAGCGTAATCGCGCTCGACGGGAAACTTCCGTGGCGGGAGCTCTTGTCTGACGCCGTCGCCTATGCCCGCGACGGCATTCCCGTCTCGTCGCATCAGGATTTGCGCGGGTTGGTCGATTTCGATGTCACCGATAAGACGTTCGGAAACCTGCAACGATTTCCGGAAATGAAAAAACATTTTTGCAAGCCTGATGGCAGCCCGTTGCGCGCCGGCGATGTGATGCGGCAATCCGATCTCGGCGCGACGCTCGAACTGATAGGAAAGGAAGGTGCGGGCGCTTTCTACAGAGGCGACATCGCCAAAACGATTACGTCCGAACTGCTCTCGAATGGCGGCGTATTGACCGCCGAGGACTTCGCCAATCATAAAGCCGATTGGGTCGAGCCGATCTCGGTGCCTTATCGCAGTTACACCGCCTTTAACCTGCCGCCCAATACCCAGGGAATGGCGGCACTCGGCATCCTGAACATCCTCAATAACTTCGATCTCAAGCGCATCGAGGACGGGTCCGCCGGGTTTTACCACTTGATGGCGGAAGCCGTGAAAGCGTCGTTCGCTGATCGCGACGAATGGCTGACCGACCCGGCATTCCTTGACATTCCGCTCGATCGTCTGTTGTCGCGCGCGCACGGAAAGGCCCAGGCCGACCGGATCAAGCAGTCTATCGGCGCCGCGTCGAGCGCATCCGTCATTCGGGGCGGCGACACCGTCTGGATTGGCGTGGTCGACAAAAAAGGCAACACCGTCTCGCTGATCCAGAGTATCTGCGATGGTTTCGGTTCGGGTATCATGCCGGCCGGAACCGGCGTGCATCTGCAGAACCGCGGCAAATATTTCGTCCTCGACGAAACCTCCAGCAACAGATTGCTGCCGCGCAAGCGATGCTTTCATACATTGATCGCGGGAATGCTGTTCAGGAACGGCGCGCCGGAACTGATCTATGGAACCATGGGCGGCGAAGGACAACCGCAAACACAAGCCGCGCTCGTTGCCCGCATCATTGACTACGGGATGTCGCCGCAGGAGGCAATCGAGGCGCCGCGGTGGCTCCAGGGCCGCATGCTCGATCTGTAGCAGCCCGGAACCCTGCTCAATCTCGAGGGGCGG
>JAQGKJ010000464.1 GCA_028290165.1 Bradyrhizobium sp.
GCCGTTGATCTGCGCCCAACCGGTAATCCCCGGCTTGACGCGGTGACGCGCGAAATAACCGTCGACCGCTTCGTCGAACAGCCGGCTCTGCAATTTGCCCTGCACGGCATGCGGACGCGGGCCCACCAGCGAAAGGTTGCTCTTGAACACCACGTTGAACAGCTGCGGCAATTCGTCGAGGCTGGTCCTGCGGATGAAGCGCCCGACGCGGGTGACGCGGCTGTCGTTCTTGGTCACGACCTTGGTGGCCAGCGGATCGGCCTGATCGTGGTACAGCGAGCGAAACTTGAAGACGTCGATGCGCTCGTTGTTGAAGCCGAACCGCTTCTGGCGGAACAGCACCGGACCCGGACTGTCGAGTTTGACGGCGAGCGCGACCAGCGCCATCAGCGGCGAGGCCAGCAGCAGGATGAGGGCGCCGACGACATGGTCGAACAGCCACTTCATCACCAGATCCCAGTCGGTGATCGGCGCCTCGAACACATCCAGCGTCGGCACCTTGCCCAGATAGGAATAGGAGCGGGGGCGGAAGCGCAGCTTGTTGGTGTGGGCCGAAAGCCGGATGTCGACCGGCAGCACCCACAATTTCTTCAGCATTTCGAGAATCCGCGTCTCCGCCGAAATCGGCAGCGCGAACAGCACCAGGTCAACGCGGGTGCGGCGGGCGAATTCGACGATGTCGTCGACCTTGCCGAGCTTTGGGCTGCCGGCGCAGGTCTCCAGCGCGCGGGCATCATTGCGGTCATCGAACACGCCGAGGATATCGATATCCGAATCGTCCTGGACATTGAGCGCCTCGACCAGCTTTTCGCCGTTCTGGTCCGAGCCGACGATGATGGTGCGGCGGTCGAGCCGCCCCTGGCGTGCCCAGCCGCGCACTATCGAGCGCAGGAACAGCCTCTCGGCAATCAGTACGGCGAGACCCACGAAGAAAAACTCCGAGAGCCAGAGCCGCGATATCTCGCTGCCGAATTTGGCGAAGAAGGAAGCGCCGATGAATAGCAGGAACACGAAGGCCCACGACGAAATCATCCGCGTCATTTGCCGCAGCTGACCGCGAAACACCTGTACTTCATAGATGTCGGCGGCCTGGAAACAGACCACCGCGGTCGCAGTCATGCCGAAAATGGCCGCGACATATTCCCAATGAAAGCCGGACATCCGCACCACATATCCGAAATAGAGCGCGATGCCGACGAGACTTAACAGCACAAAATCAGCGACGCGGACGACGCCCGCGATCACGATCGGCGAATACGCCCGCTGTACTTTCTGGTTGGTGACGGCGAGCGCAGCCTGCGACAGCCGGCGGCGCCGTTCGACCTGAGGGCGATCGGTCAAGGTGGTCGCCGCGGCGGCGGAGGCCGCGGCATCTAACATCGAGCGTGCGTTGATCGGTTCCACTGTACCCAAATCCGTTCTTGCACAGGCAAATAGGCATGCGCGCACCGAGGCGGAATTCCCCACCTCACGGCTTAACGGACAAATCGGAAGAAACGGTTATCGTTGGTAAAGAACGGTTAACGATCGGCAAACGCGTCGCGGTAGCCCGCCAATACCCCCTCGACCATCGCCTTTTGCGAAAAGTGCAAGAAGATTCGTTCGCGCAGGGATTTTGCCCGCACCTGCGCGGCATCGGGATCCTCGAGCGCGGTCTCGATCGCGTCCGCCATGGCGCCCACGAGATTGGGCGCAAACAGCGCGTCGGTGTGGGTATCGAAAATCTCCGGGATGCCGCCGACCTTGGCCGCCACCATCGGAATTCCCGCCGCCGCGGCCTCGATCACAACATAGGGCATCGAATCCCCGCGGGATGGAACCACCAGCAGCTTGCCCTTGGAAAAGCCGTAGCGCGCCTTGACGTGGCCGATGAAACGCACCGCCTCGGAAAGGCCGAGCCGCTGGATTTGAGTCTTGAGATTTTCGAGTTCCTCGCCGTCACCGGCAAGCGTCAGCGTGACCGGTTTGCCGTCGGCGTGCAGCCGCGCCACCGCGTCGATCAGGAGATCCGTGCCCTTGATGTGCCGGAACTCGCCGACATAAACGACATCGGTAGCGTCCGCCGCCCTGACGACGGGATCGAATTCGTCCGCGGTCACGCCGTTGAACACGCAGCGCACCAGCCCTCGGGGGGTGCCGATGGTGCGCTGATAGGTGTCACGCGCAAACGCGCTTTCGAACAGGAACAGATCGGTGGAGTCCATCAGCGCGCGTTCCATGCGGCTATAGAGCGTGCCTTTCAGCGTGTTCAGCGGATAGTGCAGCGAGCCGCCGTGCGGAGTATAGACGCGAATGGTCTCGTTCGACCGCGATTTCAGGCGGATGAATGCGCCGGCTTTGGCGCCATGGCCGTGCAGGACATCAGGCTTCAGTCGCCGGATCAGGCGCATGAAATGTGCCCATACCAGAACGTCGGTGGGAAAAGGCTCGCGGTGAATGGCAAGACGATGAACGCCTAGCTTGAGGCGGGGCGCGATCTCCTTGAGCGCCGCCTCGGCGCGATCGCCGCCGGTCAGGCTGTCGGCGATGATGCCGACCTGGTGGCCGCGGTCGGCCTGTCCGTTGGCGAGGTCGAGGATGTGACGGAAGATCCCGCCGACCGGCGCGCGAACCGCGTGCAGGAGACGAAGCGGCTGATCTGAAATGGCGGGCATGATTAGAACCAGCCCTCGCCGACGAGCACGGTATCGCCGGGGCTGAGCGCGGTGCCGAGCGGCACGACGATGCGCATCACCCCCGAATCGTCCGCGTGAGTCAGCGTAACGCGGTCACGCAGCGCGCGCGGCGAGAAGCCGCCGGCGATGGCCACTGCACTCTCGACGCTCATATTGGGGACGTAGGGATACTGGCCGGGTGCCGCAACTTCGCCCAGAATAAAGAACGGCCGATAGGCTTCGATCTCCACCGCCACCGAGGGGTCGCGGATATAGCCGCGGCGCAGCCTGCCTGTGATTTCGGCGGCGAGACCGGCGGGCGTGCGACCGCGCGCCGGCACCGCGCCGATCAGCGGCATGGCGATGGATCCGCCGGCGTCGATCGCGTAGGTATTGGTGAGGCCGTCCTGGCCAAAGACCACGACCCGCAGTTTGTCGCCGGCGTCGAGCCGGTAGGCGGCATCGTATGGTACCGGCGCCGGCGCCGCCGCATAGGCCACAGGAGTAGCGGCAGGGACCACGGCGTAAGACTGCCCGTAGGCCATCGAGTCGGGATCGCGCTGCGGCGGCGGGCCCGCAACGGTCGTGCCGATGCAGCCCGGCAGGGCGAGCGTAGCAAGCAAACAGAAGATGACGGCGCGCGCGCCTGGCATCGGGCAATCCATCGGAAATATTGATTCCGATTAAGGACTTTCATGGTTAACAAAGCGTGACCGCGTTAGCCTTGCCCCGACGTTCCCCGCGGCAATTGGGCAGAATTAACCCAGCGGCAACCTTAATGGAGTGTAATCGCGCAAGTTAGATGGAGTCGTTGCGTCCGCGGGAGTGTGCGATGCGTTTAGCGTTCTGGCGTGCAGGCAAGGACAAGGCCCTGATCCAGCGGGCCCTCCCGAAGCCTGCGCCAGCTGCTTCCAGACCGGCCGCTGCACCCATTTCGGCTGATCTGGATTTGCGCGCGCTCGGCCAGGCGCTGGCGCGCAAGCGGGGCTGGATCATCGTTCCGACGGTGCTTGCCGCCGTGCTCTCGCTGACGGCAGTCAACCTGGTGACCCCGCGCTACAAGTCCGAGGTTCGCATCCTGATCGACGGGCGCGAGAACGTCTTCCTGCGCCCGAACGGCGAGCGCAACGAGGAGCGCACCGCGCTCGATGCCGAAGCCGTCACCAGCCAGGTCCAGCTGTTGCTGTCGCGCGATCTCGCGCGTGAAATCATCAAGAAGAACAAGCTCGCCGAACGGCCGGAATTCGATCCGGTGCTGCAGGGCCTGTCGCCGGTAAAATCGCTGCTCGCCTTGTTCGGCATCGGCCGCGATCCATTCTCGCTGACGCCGGAAGAGCGCGTGCTGGATGCTTATTTCGACCGGTTTACCGCCTATGCGGTGGATAAATCGCGCGTCGTCGTCATCGAATTCCAGTCGCTCGATCCCGAACTCGCTGCGCGCGTCGCCAATTCGATCGCCGAAGGCTATCTGGTGCTGCAGCAGGGCGCTCGGCAGGAGCAGGCTAAATCCGCGAGCCAGTGGCTGTCCGGCGAAATCGACAATCTGCGCAAGAAGGTGGGCGAGGCGGAGTCCCGCGTCGAGGATTTTCGCTCGAAATCGAGCCTGTTTGTCGGCACCAACAATACCACGCTTTCCAACCAGCAGATGGGCGAAATCAATACCCAGCTGAACAACGCCCGCGCGCTGAAATCCGATGCCGAATCGAAGGCGCGGTTGATCCGTGAAATGCTCCAGAGCGGCAAGCCGATCGAGGCTTCCGAAGTGCTCAATTCCGAATTGATCCGAAGGCTGTCCGAACAGCGCGTCACGCTCCGCGGGCAGCTTGCCGAGCAGTCGTCGACGCTGCTCGACAACCATCCGCGCATCAAGGAATTGAAGGCGCAGCTTTCCGACCTCGACCGCCAGCTTCGCGAGGAAGCGAGCAAGATATCCCGTTCGCTGGACAGTGATGCGCGCATCGCCAGCGGCAGGGTGGAGGGCCTAAGTGCGAGCCTCGAGCAATTGAAGAAGCAAGCGACCTCAACCAACGGCCAGGACGTCCAGCTTCGCGCGCTGGAGCGGGAAGCCAAGGCGCAGCGCGATCTGCTGGAGTCCTATCTGGCAAAATATCGCGAGGCGAATACGCGCGAAAACATCGACGCCGCACCGGCCGACGGCCGGATCATTTCACGCGCCACCGTCTCCAACACGCCGGCCTATCCGAAGAAACTGCCGATCGTGCTGATCGCGACGCTGGCAACCCTGATGCTGACGGCCGGCGCGATCGCAACCGGCGAACTCTTGCGCATGACGGCGCCCCGCGCGGTTGCGGCCTTCGTGTCCTCGCCGGCCCCAGCGCCGGCGCCCGCGATTGCCGCCGATCGCGCGCCAGTCTTCACCGAACCTCGCCCGGAGATTCAGAGCGCGCCCGACGCGGACATCGGGTCCGCGCTCACGGAAATCGAACGGCTAGCCGACGCCTTGCGCAACGCAGGTGAAGCAGCACGCAAGGTCACGATCCTCGGCACCGCGCCGAGCGAGAGCATCACTTTGACCGCGCTGACGGTGGCGCGCCTGATCGCGCGCCATGCCCGCGTCGTGGTGGTCGATCTGTCGGCGTCGTCGTCGACGATGTCGGCGGTGTCGGTGGATCCGGCCACGCCAGGGCTCGCCGAATTGATGCTGGGCGAGGCCTCGTTCTCGCAAGTGATCACCAAGGACCGGCTGTCGCGGGTCCACCTCGTGAACGCCGGACGCCCGGGCTTTGACCGCGCCTTGCTGCAGTCGCCGCGGCTGACGCTGGCGATCGATGCGTTGCTGCGGGTGTATGACCATGTGCTGCTGGATGCGGGCACTGCCTCCGATCTGCCTGCGGAGTTACTGACGGCGCAGGCGCGCGCCGTGGTGGTGCCGGATGCCTCGATGGCCGCCGACGCCCGGACGCTGATGTGCGATCAACTCAAGGCGGTCGGTTTCAGCGAGGTGACGATGCTCAGCCATCCGGTGCAGCCGTCCGACGCGGTCGAAACCGGCCCACAGGTGGCGGCGGCCTGAAGCGGTCGTTCACGCGGTTGGGAGAGTTACTTCAGTCAGCGGTGCAACGCGCTGCGCAATTTTTGCGCCATGTGAAGCAGCGTCTGATTATGCTTCACCAGATGTTTGGCGCGGTTGAAGCCTGACATCGCTGATGCCGCGAGCCTGCCACGCGGACTGAGCGGAATGAAACAATCGAAGGTCGGCTCATCACCTTTGCAGAACGGCCGCTTGTACTCGTCCGATCCGATTCCAAAATCGAGTGCGCGATAGCCGCGCCCGGCACAGTCGTCGATGATGTGGCGCATCAGGATCAGCCCGGGGCTGTAACGCGAATTGTCCGACATCGTGTAGGTGTTGAACATCATCGAAAAGCGATGCCCGTCGGCGACGCCGGCGAAGATCGCGATCACCTCGTCATTGCATTCCAGGACGTGAATGTCGATGACGTGACCGCCGCCTGCAACCGGCGTCATGCAGGCCGCGCGCACAAAATCCTCGACACCGGGTTCGGCGAAAACGTTGGGTAGTTTCTGCTCCGCCATCCGCAGCGGCTTCATCACGAAGAACCAGTCGAGCAGCCGCCTGATCTCGGCGTCGGTTGCGGCCACGCTATAGCGATAGCCTGGCAGCGTCTGCAGCTTGCGCTCCTTGGCCTTGAGCCGGCGGCGAAACGAATTGCTGATCCGTTTGGTGGGCGGCTCATCCGGCACGATCGTCATCAGCGGACAGTCGTTGGCGGAGGCCTGGTTCGGCAGCAGCGCCATCGGGTTCGGCAAATCCCGCCAGCGCAGCGGCTGTTGAACAAGCGCCAAAACATCGGCGCCGGAGCGTTCGCGTATCGCCGATATCAGCGTTTCGAGATCGCCAGCGGTTGCCCCAGTGGCAAAATCCCTGTCCCACAACGCCATGTTATACGTGGTGTGCTTGCCGCCCATGAAGCAGGCGGTGCGAACGCCGTGCTTATGTCTCAGCGTGAGCGGCAGCAGCAACAGCGGCCGGCGTTCTGCATCGTAGGCCATAACGATGAAAGGGCTGGCGTTCTCGCGGGCGCCGACCTGCCGTTGCCAGGGCTCGAGGAAATCGAACCGCTGATAGGGCGTGGAGAGCTGGCGCGGATCTTCGAGGCCACGCCAGATTGTTTCCGTCTGGCCGAAATCGCTGAGAATATCGACGCTGGCGATGCGGCTCGCTCTAGACCAGGCTTTTGCTTCCGCCGTCTGGCTTTCGAGTGCGGCAGCCATGGTCATTGCGAAACCTGTTTTATAGGGAATTATTTACATTTTTGGCCTTGGCCGACCTTTGCAAAGAAATGTCAACAAAGAGTAATGACAATGGGCCGGGGCGAGGCGGAAAGCGCCGCATCAAGGGGCGAAACATTGCCATCCGAGAACAGATTCTTGATGGGGCTGAGGCTGGAACTCGCCTATTTCGGCGGCGTTCCCTGGCTGCGGGGTCGGCGGTCCGGCGGCGCCGGCGTTGTCTTGCGGTTCGAGCACGTGCGGCCGCGCCGCTCGGCACCGTTTCAGCCGCTGAAATCCCGCGAAATCACGCCGAGATTTCTCGATCGGACGATCCGGGCGCTGAAGCGCTGGAAGTACGATATCGTTTCAATGGACGAGGTTTGCCAGCGGGCGATGGCGCCGGCCTCGCGAAGGCGATTTGTGTGCCTGACCTTCGACGGCGCCTACAAGGATCTGATCACATCGGCCTATCCCGTGCTCTCGAAGTACGGCGTTCCCTTCACCGTTTATGTGCCCACCGCATTCCCCGACGGCCTTGGCGAGGCATGGTGGCTCGCGCTGGAAGAGGTGATCGCGCGCGAAAATCGCCTCAGCCTGGTGATGGGTCGCAAGGAACAGCGTTTTAATATCGGCCAGACAGCCGAAAAATATCAGCTCTACGAATTTCTCGAGGGCTGGATGCGCTCGCTGGCGCCGTCGGATCTCTCGGCGGCGATCAGGGATCTCTGCAAGCGCTACTCGGTCGACCTCGCGGCGCTATCGCGCGACGCATCGATGGGCTGGCATGATCTGGCGAAGCTTGCGGCCGATCCGCACGTGACGATCGGAAGCGCGACAGTGAACTATCCTGTCCTCTCGAACCTGAAAGACGCCGCCGCGCAGCGCGAGATGACGATGGGCAGGGCGGTGGCGCAGGCCGCGTTCCGCCGCGATGTCAGGCATTTCGCCTATCCGTTCGGCGATCGCGCGGCCTTTCGCCGGCTTCATGTCGTGATGGCCGAGGAGGCGGGCTTTGCCACTGCAGCGTCGGCAATCCCTGGCATTGTGCAGGGAGAAGGCCGAACCAACCTGCAGACGTTGCCGCGCGTTGCCTGGGACGGACGGCAACGTTCGCTGCGCGTCATGCGCGTGATTCTCTCGGGCGCCACGTTTCCGCCGGTGCGGGCCGCTCAGACACGCTAACGATCAGGCCGCGCCATCCAGCTGATGATCGGCATCGCCGGCAGCACCCATCCAATGCCGGCCACGACATAGAAGACGGCCTGCAACAGCCCGGAGTTTGCAAGCCACGGCGTTTGCGCCACCGTCATTCCCATCAGCGACCACACCACCACCAGCACCAGCAGCGCGATGGTTCCGAAGAATTTGCGGGTACGGATAGTCATGACGGAAATGTGCGGCTCGCTCGAGGAGGGCGCCTTGCGCGCGGGAAGGGGCGGACTATAAGGTGCGCGCAAATTCATTCAAGCGCAGCTTCGATGACCGGTATTTCAAGTCAACAGGCAGCAGATCACCGCGCGGTCAGATGGTGGCTGGTCTCGATTGCCGTCCTGATCGCGATCATGGTGCTGGTCGGTGGTGCTACGCGCCTCACCGAGTCCGGGCTTTCGATTGTCGAGTGGAAACCGGTCACCGGCGCGCTGCCTCCGCTCAATCAAGAACAATGGGCGCAGGCGTTCGACGCCTACAAGGCCATCCCGCAATATCGCGAACTGAACTCCGGCATGAACCTTGGTGAGTTCAAGACGATTTTCTGGTGGGAATGGAGCCACCGGCTGCTCGGGCGCGTGATCGGGGTCGCCTATCTCCTGCCATTTCTCTGGTTCCTGTGGCGCGGTGTTTTGGGCGCGGACTTGAGGCGGCGGCTGTGGCTGATCTTCGGCCTCGGCGCGCTGCAGGGCGCGGTCGGCTGGTGGATGGTGGCCTCGGGCCTCTCGCTGCGGGTCGAGGTTTCGCACTATCGCCTCGCCACTCACCTGGTGCTGGCGCTGCTTATTTTCGCAGCTATCGTCTGGACGCTGCGCAGGCTCGCGGACCGGCCGCCTCTGGCCATATCTTCGCGGCTGAAGTTCACCAGCGCGGCGCTGGTGGTGCTGACCTTCGTGCAGCTTTATCTGGGCGCGCTGGTCGCGGGCCTGCGCGCAGGCAAGATCTACAACACCTGGCCGGATATCGACGGCGCGCTGATCCCATCCGCAACGCGGCTGTTCTTCGAGGAGCCGTGGTGGCGTAATCTGTTGGACAACACGCTGACCGTGCAATTCGAGCATCGCATGGTTGCCTACGTGCTGTTTGCGCTGGCGGCGTTGCATGTGGTGGACGCGGTTTGGTCGCGGGCCGGGGCCGCCGCGGTCAATGGTGCGTTATGGCTGGCGGCGGCGATCACGCTGCAGGCGACGCTCGGCATTCTCACGCTGCTCAATCAGGTTCCGATCGCTCTCGCGCTTGCACATCAGGCCGTTGCAATCGCGGTACTGACGCTGGCGATCTTCCAGGCCGAACGATTGGCCGTCCGGCAGGTGGAATCGAAACCGCAGAAGCTGGTGCTGCCGGTCAGCCAACACGGCTGAATTTCGGTTGCACTAGCAATAGCCGTAGACGCCGCAGGCGTAGGGCAGGCGATCCCAATAGGAGACATAGGGGCCGCCGTAATAGGCGCCCTGGTAATCGTACGAATAAGGCGATCCGTAGTAGCCCGGGAGCGTCAATGAGCCCGGCAGCAGCGGCGCACCGAACCATGGTGCGGCGACGTAGGGAACATCGGCGTAAACCGGCGTGAACAGCACCTCCGCGGTCTCATAGCCGTAAACCCGAGGCGCGTACGGCCGGCGATAGGCGTACGGCGCGCCATAGGAAATGGTGGTCCTGAAATTGTAATGCGGCCGCGGTAGTCCGGCGGGCAATATGATGGCGGTGCGATGCCAGCCCCGGCGCGCTACGGTCTGGTCGGCGCTCTCAGTGGCTCCGCTGGCGACGACAGCGACAAGTAGTGCAATCGTGAAGCGCAACATCGGTTGCTCCGAATGATGATTTCGGCGTGGCGCCAGTATATCGCAGCCTCCGGCGCGCGGCAGCTGCCGGAGAGGGCCATTTGAAATTATGGCTAAGGCCTTGCCCCCATCCGACAGCGTCATCCCCGATGTGCACTGCACATCGGGGAATGACGAATGCCTCACCCGGTCAGCGCCTGCTCGAGATCGGCGATCAGATCTTCCTTGTCCTCGATGCCGATCGACAGCCGCACCACGTCGGGGGCGGCGCCGGATTTGACCTTGGCGGCATCGTCGAGCTGGCTGTGGGTGGTCGAGGCAGGGTGGATCACAAGCGAGCGGGTGTCGCCGACATTGGCGAGGTGCGAGAACAGTTTCAGGTTCGATACCAGGTTGACGCCGGCCTCGTAGCCGCCCTTGAGGCTGAAGGTGAACACCGCGCCGGCGCCCTTCGGCGCATATTTGCGCGCCAGGTTGTTGTATTTGTCGCCGGAGAGGCCGGCGTAATTCACCGCGGCCACCGCGGGATGGCCTGAGAGAAATTCCGCGACCGCCTTGGCGTTATCGCAATGCTTTTGCATGCGCAGCGGCAGCGTCTCGATGCCGGTCAGGATCAGAAACGCGTTGAACGGCGACAGCGCCGGCCCGAGATCGCGCAACCCCAGTACGCGGCAAGCGATCGCAAACGCAAAATTGCCAAAGGTCTCCTGCAGCTTGATGCCGTGATATTCCGGTCGCGGCTCGCTCAGCATCGGATATTTGTTGTCCTTCGACCAGTCGAAGGTGCCGGCATCGACGATAATGCCGCCGATCGAGTTGCCGTGGCCTGCGAGAAACTTGGTCAGCGAATGCACGACGATATCGGCGCCGTGATCGATCGGACGGATCAGATAGGGCGTCGCCAGCGTGTTATCGACAATCAGGGGAACACCGGCCTCGCGAGCGACCGCGGAGATCGCCTCGATGTCGGTGATGCTGCCGGCGGGATTGGCAATGGATTCGATGAAGACCGCCTTGGTGTGCGGCGTGACCGCGCGCTTGAAACTCTCGGTGTCGTCGGGGTCGGCCCATACGACGTTCCAGCCAAAACTCTTGAAGGCGTGAGTGAACTGATTGATCGAGCCGCCGTAGAGCTTGCGCGCGGCGATGAACTCGTCGCCGGGTCGCAACAATTGCTGGAGCGCGACGACCTGGGCGGCATGCCCTGAAGCAACGGCGAGCGCCGCGGTGCCGCCTTCAAGTGCGGCGACGCGTTCCTCGAGGACGGCGTTGGTCGGATTTCCAATCCGGGTATAGATATTGCCGAACGCCTGCAGCCCGAACAGCGAGGCGGCGTGATCGGCGTCGTTGAACACGAATGATGTGGTTTGATAGATCGGCGTCACCCGCGCGCCGGTGGTGGGATCGGGTTGCG
>JAQGKJ010000479.1 GCA_028290165.1 Bradyrhizobium sp.
CATCGATGCCGGCTATCGCGAGGGCGATGCGGTCTCGCCGCATTACGACGCCATGCTGGCCAAGGTGATCGCGTGGGCGCCCACGCGCGAAGCCGCGATCGATCGGCTCAACCGCGGACTTGAAGAGTCGGATATTCGCGGCATCGTCACCAACATTCCCTTCCTGTCGGCGCTGGTGACGCATCCGGATGTGCGCGCCAACGCCATCGATACCGGCTTCATCGAACGCGAACTGAGAAATCTGACGCCGGAGCCTGCAGCGCCCGGCGATCTCGAGCTTTGCGCTGCCGTTGTGGCGATCCTTAGCGAAGAAGCAAAGGCGGCGAGCACCGAGGCACCATCGCCATGGCGCATCGCGGGGTGGATGCCTGTCGGCCAGCGGCAGCGGATATTCACGTTCCGCCATGGGCACGAGGCCGGACACGAGATCCGCCTGCAATATGGCAACGGCCCGGCGACGCTGTCGACCGGTGGGCGCGAATTTGCCTTCACATTTTCGGAAGGAGTAGATGGCGGGTTCGACCTCGCGCTCAACGGCATGAAGTCCCATATCGTTGCCGTGATCGAAGGCCATGAACTCTATTTGCGAACGCGCAACGGCCGCTTCGACCTGCATTGGGTCGATCCGTTCGGCGGCGAAACCGAAGAGCAGGTCGGCGAGGACAAGATCGTGGCCCCGCTGCCGGGCACGGTGGTGGCGCTGTTGGCGGAAATCGGCGCGACGCTGGAGAAGGGCGCGCCGATCCTCACCCTTGAGGTGATGAAGATGGAACAGACCCTGCGCGCGCCATTCGCGGGCGTGTTGAAAGCGATAAAATGCAAGGTCGGCGATATCGTCGGCGAAGGCGTCGAACTCGCCGAGGTCGAGCCGCTAGCCTCGTGAGATCAGCATGAGCGACGCCGTGCGCATCGTTGAAATGCGGCCGCGCGGCGGTCAGGGTGACGGCTACCGCCCCCCATCCGGCCCCATCACAAGGTCCGGCAGGTAGGTCGAAATCCCCGGCACGAAGCACAGCACCACCACGGCCAGCATCATCAGCAGCACAAAGGGTAGCGTGCCCCAGATCACGTCGCTCAAGGGGATATCGGGTGCGACATTGCGGATGACAAAGATATTCAGGCCCACGGGCGGATGAATGAGCCCCATCTCCATCACGATGGTCATGACGACGCCGAACCAGATGATGTCGAAGTTCGCCGCGCGTAGCGGCGGCAGGATGATCGGCGCGGTCATCAGGATGATCGACACCGGCGGCAGGAAAAAGCCGAGCACGATGACCATGACCAGGATCGCCGCCAGCAATTCCCATCGCGGCAGATGCATCGCGACAATCGATTCCGCCACCGATTGCGAGATGTGCAGGTAGCTCATCACGTAGGAATACAACAGCGACATGCCGATGATCATCATCAGCATGGTGGACTCGCGGATGGTCGATTTCAGGATCGGCGCCAGGTCGGCAGGCCGCCAGACGCTGTAGATCAGCGCGATCAGCACCAGCGCGAGCAGCCCGCCGAGGCCTGCGGTCTCCGAAGGCGTGGCATAGCCGCCGTAGAGCGCGATCATCACCCCCGTCAGCAGCAACACGAACGGCAGCACCCGCGGCAGCACGCTGAAGCGCTCGGCCATGGTGAACTCGTCGCGCTGCAGGATGGCAGAAGCCGCGCCGGTCTTGGCGTAGAGCGCCTTGGCTGTGGCATACTCTTTACGAAAGTGGATCACCGCGTAGCCGCCGAACAGCGAGACCAGCAGCAGGCCGGGCCCGATGCCGGCGAGGAACAGCCGGCCCAACGATTTTTCCGCGGCGACCGCGAACAGGATCATCGTGATCGAGGGCGGCAGCAGAATCCCGAGCGTGCCGCCGGCGGCGATGATGCCGGCAGCGAAGCCGCCGGAATAGCCGCGCTTGCGCATCTCCGGAATACCGGCCGAACCGATGGCCGAGCAGGTGGCGGGCGACGATCCCGCCATCGCCGCGAACAGCGCGCAGGCGAACACGTTGGCCACGCCGAGCCCGCCTGGTACGCGATGCAGCCAGGCGTGCAGCGCCGAATACAAATCCTGCCCCGCACGCGATTTGCCGATCGCCGCGCCCTTCAGGATAAACAGCGGGATCGACAGCAGCGTGATCGAGGCCATTTCCTCGTAGACGTTCTGGGTCACGGTATCGAGCGAGGCCGCGGGCATATAGATGCCCATGAACACCACTGCGACCGCGCCCAAAGCAAACGCGATCGGCATCCCCGAAAACATCGCAAACAGGGTCGCCAGGCCATAACTGATGCCAATTCCAAGCACGGTCATCGGCGTGCGGCGCCGCTGAGCGGAATCACGATCTGCAACATGATCTGCAGGCACAGCAGTGTCATGCCGGTCGCCATCAGGCCGTAGGGGATCGCCAGAGGCGGCGACCACATCGAATTCGACACCTGGCCGTCAACCCACGCTTCGTGCGCGAGCGTCCAGGATTTCCAGCTGAAGAACGCGCAGAACAAAAAGCTGGCTACGTCGACCAGCCATAGCCTGATACGGTTGACCATCGGCGACAGCAGGCCGACGAACGCCTCGATCCCGATGTGACCGCGTTGTCCCTGCACATAGGCCGACGTCATGAATGTCGCGCCGACCAGGAGGAACACCGCCGCCTCGTCCTGCCAATAGTTGGGGCTGTGGAACAAGGCGCGGCCCAGCACGCTGTAGCTGAGGACGACGCAGGCCGCGATCAGCGCGACCGCGGCGAGGACGACGATGATGCCGTTGCAAACCGCGAGTGCGCGTTCGAATGCCGCCACGAGCGGATTGCCCGCGGCGGCGTTCGAAGGGTCATGTTGATCCCCGAGCGGACCATGCATCATGCGGAGACGTCGGACGCGAGCTTCAACAGGTTGGCGGCGGTCGTGGTCTTGGCAGCGTAATCCTTCCAGGCGGTGTCGCGGGCGATGTCGCGCCATTTGCCGACGGTCGCCGCGTCAAGCGCGCTGACCTTGGCACCGGCCTTCTCGTAGACCTTGGCGACTTCGATGTCGTCGTCCTGGGCACCCTTCTTGCCGAACCCTTCCATCTCCAGGCCGACGGCCAGAATGATGTCCTGCTGCTTTTTCGGCAAAGCATCGAAGATTGACTTCGACATCATCAGCGGTTCCAGCATGAACCAGTAGGACGCGCCGGCGCCCGAGGTCAGGGATTTCGCGACTTCCTCGAGCCGGAACGAAATCAGACTGGTGGAGGAGGTGATGCCGGCGTCGCACGCACCGGTCTGCATCGCCGCGTAGAGTTCGTTGGAGGGCACCGACAGCACGGCTGCGCCCGCGGTCTGCAGCACCATATCCATTTCGCGCGAGCCGCCGCGAACCTTCAGGCCCTTGGCGTCTTCGGGTGCAACGATCGGCCTGGAGCGGCTGGCCACGCCGCCGGCCTGCCAGACCCAGGACAGCAGGATGATGCCCTTGTCGGCCAGAAAATCCGTCAGCGCCTTGCCGACCGGCTCCTTCTTCCAGCGCAGGCCCTGAT
>JAQGKJ010000493.1 GCA_028290165.1 Bradyrhizobium sp.
AACATCTTCGGCTTTGTCGCTTTTCGCCAGCTCCATCGCCTTGAGGTACTGCAAGGTGGCTGAATAGCCCGCGGCATGAGACATGGTGGGCATGGACCCCATGATCTTGTAGTAGCGTTCGGCCCAAGCGCGTGTTTTGTCGTCCATATCCCAGTAGAAATCGCTGGCGACGACCAGGCCTTTGACGGTCTTGAGGCCGAGCGCGTGCACGTCGGTGATGAACACCAGCATGCTCACCATTTTTTGCTTCGGTGACGTCATCAATCCGAACTCGTCGGCGGTCTTCAGCGTCTTCACCATGTCGTCGCCGGCATTCGCCAGCGCAACGACATCGGCACCGGAGTTTTGGGCAGATAGGATGTAAGATGCAAAGTCGGAGGTGCCGACCGGATGATAGACGCTTCCCATGATCTTACCGCCGGAAGCCGTGACGATGTTTGTGATCTCATTCTGAAGCGCATGACCGAAGGCATAATCGGCCGCGATGATGTACCAGTTCTTCGCGCCGGATTTCAGCGTCGATTCCGTGATCGCCTTGGCAGACGCGAAGGTGTCGCTGCGCCATTGCACCGTATAAGGATTGCACTGCGCCATGTTCAGCGCGGATGTGGCTCCATTGCTGGCAAGAAAAACCCGCTTCTTTTCGTTGGCTGCGGCTGATACCGCCAATGAGATGCCCGAACTCACGGCGTCGACGATCGCAACGACACCCTCCTGATCGTACCATCGCCGCGCAATGGCTCCGGCAATGTCGGTCTTGTCCTGATGGTCCGCAATCAGAAGCTCGATGGGGCGGCCAAGCACCTTGCCGCCGACGTCCTCGACCGCGAGCTGGGCGGCGACAGCCGCACCCTTGCCGGAATTGCCCTGAAAAATGCCGGACATGTCGGCGAGGACGCCGATCCTGACCGGCGCTGTGGCCTTGTCTTGAGCAAGTACGGGCAAGGTAGTACTGAAAGCTAGAATCGCGCAGGCGGTAAACAACGGGCGCTTGAACATCAGATCTCCCCTCGAGTGTTCTTGATTGGCCTTTCGTTCTACCGCGCGCGGGAACGAGCCGCGTCCCCCTGGGCCGTGAAATTTTCAAATACGCCATGAATAAAATTGGGTGCGCAGTTTGTCGCAGCCCAACGCGGCGGGTAAGGCAGCCGGTAAATCCGCGCCGGGGGTGTCACCCTGAATTTTACTCATGGGGCGTTTCATGAATTTCGTTTGAGCAGGGCTGCTATCCATCGGCACCCTGCCGTAATCATCAATCGTGCCGGATGGGCAAGCGATGCCCACGCGCGTCGCGGATCAGCCGCGGACGAGGCCAAGAAACAGGAAGAAGCGCTGGTGAAATTTAGCAGATCGATCGCCGTATTGGGCGTATTCGCATGGTCGCTTGGCGGCCCGGCGACGCCGGCACTGGCGCAGTCATGGCCTGCCCGGAGCGTGACGATTGTAACGCCGTTCGCGGCGGGTAGCGTGACGGACGTAACCGCACGGATCATCGGCGGGGCTTTGCAGGAGGCGTTGGGGCGCTCGTTTATCGTCGAGAACAAGCCCGGCGCGGGCGGCATGATCGCGGCGCAGGCCGTCGCTCACGCCGATCCCGACGGTTATACGTTGCTTCTGACGACGAATTCGACGCACTCCGCCGCGGCCGCGCTGTACAAGACGGTGCCCTACGATCCGATCAAGGACTTCACGCCGATCGCGCGGATCGGCAGCTTCCCGTCGGTCCTGGTCGTGAACCCTTCGCTGAAGATAAACACCATCCAGGAACTTGTTGCCTATGCAAAGGCCAATCCCGGAAAATTGTCTTACGCTCACGGCAACAGCACCGGTTACATCGCCGGCGAGGCTTTCAAGCACGAAGCGGGCCTTGACATCGTTCGCGTCGGCTACCGGAGCAATCCGGCGGCGGTGACGGATCTGATCGCCGGACACATTCCGATGATGATCCCGGATCTCAATAATGCGCTGCCGCAGATCGCGGAAAAGAATATGCGTCCGCTTGCAGTGCTGACCAAGCAGCGCAGCCCCGATTTGCCGGATGTTCCGACGCTCGATGAATCGGTGATGCCCGGTTTCGACCTGCTTGCCTGGGCCGGCCTGTTCGGTCCCGCCAAATTGCCTCCAGAAGTCGTGGAAGTTCTGGCGCGGCAGATCAGGGCAGCGATGACAAAGCCAGATATCCTGGAAAAGTTCAAGAAGTCGGGCATCGAGCCGTATTGGGGAGATACCAACGAGTTTAAGGACTTCGTCGCGAGCGAACTCGTGAAATGGACCGCCGTCATCAAGGCGGCAGGGATCGAGCCTGAATAACGCGCAAAGATGCCGCGTCATTCAGGGGTACCACGTGCTCCCTCAATTCTGTTCATGCTGCGCACCAGATTCATCAATTGTGTGATTTAGCCAAACCGTAAAGGTTGGCGCCGAAAGACCGTTAAGGATTGGCGATGACCGAGATTTTCGTGGCGCGTTCGGGGGATATGCCGGAAGGCGCCCGCAGCACGGTTGAATGTGAAGGGCGGCAGATCGGCGTCGTTCGCGCGAAGGGGAAGCTCCACGCCTTCCTTAACATCTGTCCCCACCAGGGCGGTCCGGTTTGTGACGGGCTCTTGATCCACCGCGTTGAGGAAATCATCGCGCCCGACAAGACCTATCAGGGCATGCGTTTCAGCGAAACCGATCTTCATATCGTCTGCCCGTGGCACGGTTGGGAATTTAACGTCGAGACCGGCAGATGTGCCGGCGACGGCAAGCATGGCCTCAAGCGCTTCCAGACCGTTGAGCGAGATGGAGCCGTTTATGTCGTTATCTGAAGCGACCTTGTCGCGTGCGCGCGATGCGACAGCGATCCGATCCGAAGATGCCCGGGATCTGATCGATGCGGCCGAACAGCTTGCGGCGTC
>JAQGKJ010000497.1 GCA_028290165.1 Bradyrhizobium sp.
ACAATTCCGCCCACGATATTTGTGCCGCGCTTTGGGAAGCTGGAGCAGACGTCACGATGGTTCAACGCTCGACGACCCATATTGTGAGATCTGATTCGCTGATGGAGTTGGGATTGGCCTCGCTTTACTCCGAACAGGCGGTCCAGTCTGGAATGACGACGGCCAAAGCCGACCTTATCTTGGCTTCCCTACCCTACAAGATTCTGCACGAGTTCCAGATCCCGGTTTATAATGAGATCAGGGAACGCGAAGCCGATTTCTACAAACGTCTCCAGAAGTCAGGCTTTCTGCTCGATTATGGTGACGACGACTCCGGCCTGTTCATGAAATACCTGCGGCGCGGGTCCGGATACTACATCGATGTTGGTGCTTCGGAGCTGATCGCCAATGGCAGCATCAAGCTGAAGAGCGGCGTTGATGTCAAAGAACTCACGGAACATTCGGTCATCTTGAGCGACGGCACCGAGCTGTCGGCCGATCTCGTCGTTTACGCCACAGGCTACGGTTCGATGAACGGCTGGGCCGCGGACCTGATCTCGAGGGAAGTCGCCGACAAGGTAGGCAAGGTTTGGGGACTAGGCTCGAACACGACCAAAGACCCGGGCCCGTGGGAAGGCGAGCAGCGAAACATGTGGAAGCCGACGCAACAGGAGGGGCTTTGGTTCCATGGCGGTAACCTGCACCAGTCACGTCACTACTCGCAGTTTCTGTCCCTCCAGCTGAAGGCGCGAATGGAAAGCATTCCCACACCGGTTTACGGTCTTCAGAGGGTCCACCATCTTGGCTGAGCATGGACCGCTAATCCAGCATGAGTCCGGAGTTGGCACTTTTCGGACGTAAGCGATCAAGCTGACGCAAGCTGCGCCAGCTCGTGCTGCAGATTGATGATCTGGTCCAGCCGCGCCCGGACGAAATCGTCGAGGTATTACTGCGGCGCACCCGCAGCCGAGGGCTCTGCCGGTGATCGGCGTCCTTCTCACCCGGCCCACATGCTCCCTTTGCCACATTCGACCAGGGACTAGGAAGTTGCCACCAGGCCGATGGCGCACCCGAGGAAGTGCCTATCGGGCGGGTTTGTAGACCTTGGCGACCGCGTCCGCTTTCTTCATAGCTGCTACTGCCTCGGCCCCGGTCATCAGCACGGTCGTCTTGGCGGACTTGAGCGCGCCTCCTGCGGCGATGGCCAGCGCGATGGCAGCCATGCGCTCATTGTTCGGGACATCGGCGACAAGGGCGAGATCGTAGTCACCGAAGCAATACCAACCACCAACGAGTTTGCCCCCGACGGCCTCGCACGCAGAACGGCCCACGGCTTCAACTCGGTTCTCCGGCTTTTTGAGCTGGGCGGCTAAAGATTCTGCAGTATAGGCTGCCTGATACATGTAGAGCGGCATGTTCAATCTCCCTTGTTGTCCTGCACCCTGTCATCTGTCGCGCCGCACATGGTCGAGTGCGAGCAAGAAAGGCGCGCAACCGTCCCTCGTTTCAGCGCGCTTTCATAGGAAGGACGAAGATCTGGCCGGGATAAATACGATCTGGATTTCGGATTTGGTCCCGGTTCGCTTTGTAAACCACTGCATATCGCATGCCCGCGCCGTAGGTGACACGGCTGATGCGCCAGAGGCTGTCGCCACGGGATACGACCGTGGTCGCGATCTTGGGCACCACCACGGCGGACCGTGAGCCTCCGTCTGACAGAGGGGTGGCGGCAGTCGCGTGCGGCTGCTGTGAAACGACAATGTCCTGCCGCTGGGAGGGCTGCTGCGCTTGAGAAGACCCAACGGCCTGATCCAGTACGGAACGGTTTGTCCCCACGGTCTCCGGAACATTGAACGGCACCTCGGCGGGCGATCGGACCGCGCCGGAGCTGGACTCCACCTCGTTTAGGGCGACCACCACGCTCTGTTTGGATGTTGCCTGCTTGCCGTCCGGCTGTCTGGACCTCAACGTCAGCTCGTAGTCCCCCGAGGGAAGCCGGGGAGGGACCAAGACGAATTGTCCGGATTGATCTGCGACCGTTCGATCATGGCGCTCGCCGTTGCGCAACAGTTCCACGATCGCGCCTGGCGCAGCCCTGCCCGCGATGACCGCGTCACCCGTTCGCTCAATGCGGGCAATATCGAAGACGGGCACGGACTCATCGGTGTCCGGCGAGCGGGGCGCTACGGCAACTGCTGCCACGGCGTTTGCTTCAGCTTGTGCCGTTGCGGCTCTGGTTTCAACAGGTGGCTCGCGCCGTACGTGGGTGGTGCCGAAGACAAGTGCTGCACCACATGCCGCAACAAGCGCTAGAGAGGGTACGACTATTCGGCCTATCGATGTGGCAGTCATGATACGCGACGTTGGTCAGATCGTTGGCGCGTCAGCTCCCCGGTTGAACCTGCGCCGATTTATTCCGGTCATCAAGTCCGTCTAACCGGTGCCATCGGTCAGTCGTATTGACCAATGCACATCGCGATGCAACAGTAAGTGAGATGCAACGGTAAGTGATTTGGGTCACGGTCTGCCGGTAAGTCTGAGTAGAAATGCTCGTTCGAGACTACGAGTAGCCTCACGGCAGTGTGTTTGGACCGGCACGGTTTCCACGTCCAAATTATACAAGACTTTGAATAAGGAGGATGGGCCATGCGTCTCTTAATCCTTGCATTGTCAGTCATCGGTATTCTCGCGAGTTCAAATGTCGCCAAGGCCGACCGGCGCGTCGCCTTTGTCCTTGGCAATGGCGCGTACAAGAACGTTTCACCACTTCCCAACCCTCCGATCGATGCCAGGGCGATAGCGGGCATGCTCCGCAACGTCGGCTTCGAGGTTGTCGAAGGCACCAATCTCACCCGCGATAAGATGACCGAGCGGCTGCTCGATTTCGGCAACAAGGCCCAGGGCGCCGATGTGGCGCTGTTCTTCTATGCCGGTCATGGCATCGCGATCAACGGCACGAACTATTTGCTGCCGGTGGACGCCGACATCAAGTCCGAAATGGACGTCAAACTTGGCGGCGCGATCAATATCGATCTCACGCTCGACCAGACCATGAGCGACGCCAAGGTCAAACTCGTTTTCCTCGATGCCTGCCGCGACAATCCGTTCGCAGCAAGGCTGCGTTCCCTGAAAACCACGCGCGGCGTCAATGTGCAGACCGGCCTTGCAGAAATGAAATCGGGCGAAGGCACGCTAATCGCCTTCGCCACAAGTCCCGGACAAACCGCGCTGGATGGCGAGGTCGGCACCAACAGCCCGTTTACCCGCGCTCTGATGGCCAACATCGCCAAGCCCGGCGTTGAGATTCAGGAGGCGATGACCAAAGTCCGCGCGCAGGTCAACGAAGAGACCAACAAGGGTCAGCTGCCCTGGGGGCACACCAACCTGATCGGTTCGGTCTATCTGAACCCCGCTGCGACGCCTCCCGCCAATGCCGCGCCGTCGTCTTCCGTTCCGGCTGCCGTTGCTTCAACCGCCGGCGGTTCAGACGTCGAACTCGAGTTTTGGCGCTCGATCAAGGACTCCAACAAGCCGGAAGAATTGAACGCTTATCTGACCAACTATCCCAATGGCCAGTTCAAGGCGATCGCCCTGGCGCGCATCGCTTCATTAAAGGACGGTCCGAGCGCGACGACCCGCAATCTGACGACCGGCATCGATCCCGCGACTTTTACCGACGAAGCGACACAGGTCACGGAAGACCAGATCGGCCTCGACAAAGCCCAGCGGCGTGACGTACAGCGCAGGCTGACCGGTCTTGGTTTCGATACTAAGGTGACCGGAAAATTCGACGAGTCCACCCGCGCCATCATTACGCGCTGGCAGGCCGCACGCGGTTATCCCAGCACCGGCTTTTTGAACAAGCTGCAACACAAGGCGCTGCTAAGTGAGATCGTTGCAACGACGCAAACGAGTTCCAGCGATGACTCTGACTACCGACCGAGCCGACGCCATCAGGCCGGAGGTGGCGGAGTTGGCGGAGGCGGTGGTCGTCATTATCGCGGGGGTGGAGGCGGTGGTCCAGGCGGCCTCTTAGGCGGCATGATGGGCGGACTGTTCGGACGCAGGTAATTCGCCATGTCTCAACCTGCTGCAGGCTTCTGACATCGATCCCGATGGATCCATGCTGACTGAGGCGTCTGCGTGCGCGTTGGCGCCGCATTCGGGCACTCGCGCCGCGAGATAACTTACGCCATCCACATGGCTTGCGATCAAGACTCATCAGTCCGGTTATGGCACTTAGCCAACGTCGGCGCTTCGGCGAATGTCACCTATGCGCCATAAGCGGCCGGTCCTTAGATAGAGATCGACCCACTTAGGCAGTGCAGATGCCGAAGATTGCCGACATCTCGGTCAGCCGCTCGGACGCCGTCTTATGCGCACACCCTCGCCGGTCTGTCTGTCTGGAAAAATGAACTCGATCAGATAGCGCTCTTCCAACACCTTGCGGATCAGGTCATGAGCGGCGCGGCGGCGAGCGTCGAGGCGTCCCTCAGAATCTCGTTCAATCTTGATCAATGTCCGCGTGCAAGATGCCGCTCGACCGGGCGGCAAGGGGCCGTCTCGCCACGAGTTGGCTCGCCCGCAATCTCCTTTCCTGCGTCAGGCGACCGACAACGTTCAACCGACAGCGAATCGGCCGCGACGCAGTGATCATCCCGGCAAAAAGCGGAGGACAGCCATAAGAATTCAGATTTTTTCGGACCTCCATGCCGACGTCATGCCGACGAAGCCGATCTCCGTAGACCCGTCCGTCGACCTCGTGCTGGTTGCCAGCGATGTTGCCGAAGGAGCGCTCGAACAGCTTTCGGAGCAGATCGCAATCGCGGAAGCGGCCATGCCTATTCTTGGAGAAGGTCGAGTGGTCCGGCACCTCGCCGTCGAGGCCGAGTCGACAGAACCAGCGGTAAGCGAGGTTCAGGTGAACCTCCTCGCACAACCGCCGTTCGGAACGAATGCCGTAGCAGTAGCCAACCAGCAACATCCGGACGAGCAACTCCGGATCCATCGAAGGCCCGCCAGTAGAGCTGTAAAATGGCGCCAAGTGGCTCCGAACGTCTGACAAATCGACAAAGCGGTCGATCGACCTCAGCAAGTGGGTGGCCGGAACGTGTCGCTCAAGTGAGAACTCGTAGAACAGCGCCGCCTGATCAACCTGCCGCGGACCCATCATCGCTTCCGGTCTCCCGCCCACAAGCCAGAATGAATCAGCGAACTCCTTCCGCTTCAACAGGAGAGTTTTTCAACACAATCCGCCAGAAGCGGACGTTCCCGAGAAGTCAGTTTTTGACCGTAATAGACATCAGCTGCGCAAGTCCGCCTGCTCGATTTTCACCAACTCGCCGCTCTCGGCGGCCCGTTTGACCGCGTCGATCACTTTGAGGGTTATCAATCCCTCGCGTCCTGAAACCAAAGGCTTTTCCTCGCCCCTGATGACCCGGCAGAACTGCTGGATCTGAAGCCGGAGTGGGTCTTGATCGGCGGCGACGTGCCTCTCGATCGTGAAGGGTTCCCACCAGCCCCGTTTGTCCTGGTTGGTCCAGAGTTCGAGACGTGGCACCGACAACGATCCGTGCGTGCCGCCGATCTGATAGCAAGTCTGGTCGGTGTGTGGGTAGGCCGCGTTCTCGCCGGTCGTTTGCTCCCAACTCCAGGGGGCTACCACCGTATCGGTGACGTTGATCGTGCCAAGCGCGCCATTTGCGAATTTGAGGATAACGACAGTCGTTTCATCGACCGGATAGTTGCGCACGGCGTTCGACTGAATGGCCTGTACCGCCTCAACCTCACCGCAGAGATAACGCAGCAGGTCGACGTCATGGCTCAAATTCAACAGCACCGGTCCCGCGCCGATCTCCCTCCGCCACGGCAGGTCAAAATAATCGTCGGGCTTCATCAGCCAGAAAAATCCGTGCACGGTGACTATCTGGCCAAGCCGGCCCTCATCGATGATCGCTTTCGCTCGCTGGATCATCGGATTGTGCCGCCGGTGATGGCCGGTCAGAATCGGCACGCCGGCCCTTTCGGCAGCCTCGACCAGCTTGATGCCTGCAACGATGTCGTCGGCAATCGGTTTCTCGATCAGGGCGGGAACACCGGCGGCTATGGCCTCTAGACCATTGCCCACATGCATTTGATTCGGCGTTGCAATGATGGCGCCATCTGGTCTGCCCGTGGCGATCAAGGCCGCGAAGTTGGGATACCACCTCACGCCTTTGGCAGACGCGACTTCCTGGCCGGCTGGCGACGGATCGACAACGGCGTACAGCTCCGCCTGCGGCTCAGCGATGATATGCTCGATGTGCCGCTTGCCGATAAGTCCTGCACCGAGAACTGCTAGCCGGACAGCGTTGTTCATGACGGAATACCTTGTTCAAGTTCCGCTTTCGCCGGTTGCGACGCCGACTATTCAAGCGTGAGGTCTGGTTTAACCTCGAGGAGACGTTGGCCGTAACACTCAATAGGAGCTGCGAAGCAAAGGGATTGGTTGGAACTGCGCCGCATGCGATAGCGAGGTACCCTCAGTAATCGATCCGAGCGACCGCCCGCAGTTCCTCCGGCGTGGTGGTGCGAAAGCCGAAGAACTCAAGGTAAGCTGGTATTTGCTCGAACAGCATGTCGGTGCCGATCTGGATTTCGCAGCCACGCGCTCTTGCCGCCGCCAGAAATGGCGTGATTTCCTGCTTCATCACGACTTCACCGACGAACGTCGAGGGTGGAATTCGATCAACGTCCATCGGCAACGGGTCGCCGTCCTTCATGCCGAGGGGCGTCGCGTTGACGACAACATCGAAGCCGGCCGGATCCCTGGAGCCAACATCAATCTTCAACGCGGGATAATAAGCACGCAAACGCTCCGCCAAGCCGTTCATTGTCGCAGGATGAGCATCGAACAGTGCAAGCTCTGCCACGCCAGCCTTGGCCAACGACGCCACAATCGCAGAGCCGACGCCACCGCTCCCGACCACAAGCACGCGCGCACCGGCCAGCATCCGACCCTTGCGCAGAATGCCGCGGACGAAACCCTCGCCGTCGAACATGTCACCGACAAGGGTGCCGCCGGGGCCGAGGAGGATTGCGTTGCACGCACCTGCGACCTTCGCCGTAGTCAAGACCTCATCCAGTAATGGGACAGTGGTCACCTTGTGCGGCATGGTGACAAGCGCGCCATGGATATTGGAAAGCTTGAACACGAGCTTGAGAAACGCCATGTAGTCCTCGGCCTTGCAGCCCATCGGAACGACAACGGCGTCAATGTCGTATTTCTCGAAATAGGGGTTATAGATCATCGGTGCCTTGAAGCTCTCGGTCGGATAGCCGAGATGGGCAATGAGCTTCGTGCGTCCGCTGATCGTCATTGGCGTGTTCCTCTTCTCTCATCAAGATGGCTGTCAAAAGGGCAGGACGGCGATTTAGACGCCGGACCCTGGATCCGAACTCATTTTGCGGCAGGTTTGTCGAGCAAGTGCGCAAGACGGCGTAGTGCCAGCGTATACCCCTGGGTTCCAAGCCCCGCGATCACGCCATCGGCGCGAAGCGAGACATAGGAGTGGTGGCGAAATTCCTCGCGCTTGTGGACGTTCGAGATATGGACTTCGATGACCGTCGCTTCGAAGGTGTTCAGTGCGTCGAGGATCGCAACCGACGTATGGGTGAATGCGGCAGGATTGATCACGATGCCGGACGCAACTTCTCTTGCTTCGTGGATCCAGTCGATGATCTCATATTCACGGTTCGACTGGTGGAAGCGTAGTTCAAGTCCGTGCTCTCCGGCGACCTTGCGGCAGTCGGCCTCGACATCAGCAAGAGTCTCGTGACCGTAAATGTGAGGCTGGCGTTTGCCGAGGAGATTGAGGTTGGGACCATTCAATATGTAGACGATGCGACTCATGGTTGGCTCCGGATCAGCATGTTGGGTTTGTCTTGATTAGCGTTGCACGGCCCCGGGAAGCCCGTAGGCGCTGCACCTCGGACTGGATCCGCTCCGCGATCGATGTGAGGTCGAGGCCCGCCGGCGCGCTCATTTTAGTTCTCCTTCTGCGGCCAATTGACGATCGGCAACTGTCGAGCGCGTCGCACCGACGGGGCTCGATGCTTCGATCAGTTCAATCCGAATGTTCCGCAACACTTGCGGCAACGTGGCCATGGCAAGAAGCAGCGACCAACCGGACGAGATGAAATGAGCTCGAATGCCGGCGGGCATGCCAGGGTGGTGTGAAGCATTGAGTACGACGAGGTCGGACACCCGCTCCTTGTGGGCTTCGGCAATTGCCGATGCGAGCTGGATTCCGGAGGCGGGGGTTACCAGCACCGCCTTTCTGCCGATTCGTTGGGTAAAGGCGCGTATCAAATCCGTAACCGATTGGTCGTCGACATTCACGGACAGGCCCGTAGTCGCGGGGCGATAACCGAGCACCTTGAGCCAATTCGAGAGCAGCAGGAAAGGCAGATTGCTGCTGAACTCGGGGACGAGGATAATTGGTTTGCCGTCGCCAAACTGAGCCTTGCCTCCGAAATAGATCGATTGCCGGGCGATCATCATCGTATCGACCCCGGCTCCTACCAGCATCCACGGCCAGTTCGCAAAAAGCTCCACTGCAGGCGTGAGAAAATTGACGAAATCCGCCAGAGTGTCGTGGCGGTCTTGCGAGACAGGCAAAGCCAAGTTGCCGTGACGCCCCTCGGGAACGCCGGTCAGGAATTCCGTGACGAACCCGACACATTCATCGGTGGCCTCCCACATCATGCGATGACCGCAGCCAGGAATGACGATAAGGCTCGCCCCAGGAATAAGTCCTGCGATGATTTTCGAGTTCTGCGGTGATATCAACCGGTCGAGATCGCCGGTCAGTACAAGAGTTGGAGCCTTAATGTTCGGAAGCGCTTTGGAGCAGTCGAATTCCGCCAAGGCCTGATACTGCAAATCCGCGGCGTGCAAAGGGGTTGGCGCCGCGATCTCGCGTCGCATCTGATCTTCGGCCAGTTCCCGGTGGGTCTCGAGATATCCTGGCGAATATGTAACCTCCCAGATCCGCCGAGCGATCTCTTCCGGCTTCAGCCCGTCGAGCTCTCGCATTACCCGGACAACGGGCGGTGATGCGTATATTGCGCGCGGACCGCCGCACATCGTCGCGCAAAGCACCAGACCTAAAACCCGATCGGGAAATTGCCGAACGAATTCTTGCGCGATCGCGCCCCCCATCGAATAGCCAAGGACGTTGGTGCGCGCGATTTCCAAGTGATCCAGAAGGCCGCCCACATCCCTGGCCATGTTTGAGATTTCATAGCCGAATGTGGGCTTGTCGCTTGTGCCGGTTCCGCGATTGTCAAACAGGACCACGGTAAATCGCGCCGCCAGCGCCTCGATGAAGTCGAATGGCCAGGCAAGCGAACTGAGACGATAACCCATAATGAGAACAAGCGGTGGCCCAGAGCCACGGACGTCGTAAGCGATCTTGATACCATTTACCTGGGCGTGGCGCATCGTCACGGAGCGCCCAGCCAGTGAACAGTCAGCTTTGCGATGCTCTTTCGCGCTATCAGTTTCGCGCCAGTCGTTCACAATGCGCCCGCCTGATCACGGAGCACAAATTTTTGTATCTTTCCAGTCGATGTCTTTGGCAGTGCACCGTAGACAAAGACCTTTGGGACCTTGAAACGCGCCAAGCGTGCTTGGCAAAAGGCAACGAGCTCCTTGTCATCGGGTTGAGTAGCGCCAGGCTTGAGTTCGAGGAACGCGCAGGGCGTCTCGCCCCACTTCGGGTCGGGACGAGCCACGACGGCCGCCAGCATGACGGCTGGGTGCTGCGTTAGGACTTCCTCCACCTCAAGGCTCGAAATATTCTCGCCGCCAGAAATAATGATATCCTTGGAACGATCCTTGATCTCGATTGCGCCATCGGAATGCCAAACAGCGAGGTCGCCGGAGAGGCACCAGTTTCCGACGAGGGTTTTTGCAGTTGCAGCTTCGTTTTTGAGATACCCCTTCATCACGGTATTACTGCGCACCATAATCTCGCCGACTGTTGTGCCATCGCGTGGAATCGGAGCCATTGTCTTGGGATCGGCGACCGTAACCGCCTCGACCATGGGATAGGCAACACCTTGCCGCGCCATCCTGGCAAAGCGCTCGTCATCAGGCAGCGCGTTCCATTCCGGTTGGAAAACGCAAGAAGTCGCGGGCCCGTAGGTCTCGGTAGCCCCATAAAGATGGGTGACCCGGAAGCCGAGGGCTTCCATGGACCGGAAGACGGCGGAGGGCGGCGCGGCGCCACCAGTCGCAACCGTCACCGTGTGCTGGAACGGCACTCGTTGTTCTGCGGGCGCGTGAGCCAACATATTCAGCACGATCGGCGCGCCGCAGAGATGCGTGACCCGATGCTCTGCGATCAGCCGGAAGATCTGTGCAGGTTCGACCTTGCGAAGACATATCTGCGTTCCGCCGGCGGCGACAACTGCCCAGGGATAAGACCACCCGGAACAGTGGAACATCGGCAGTGTCCAAAGGTAAATGCTGTCGAATGTGAGTCCGAAACTGAAGCCGTTGCCGAGCGCCGAAAGATAGGCGCCACGATGACTATAGACGACGCCTTTTGGATCGCCGGTGGTCCCTGACGTATAGAGCAAGCATAGCGACTGCCATTCATCTGTAACGCCAGGCCAGTCAAAATGAGGGTCACCGGCGGCGAGGAGGGCTTCGTAGGCATGCGTGCCTATTGGCGCGACAGATGAATCAGGGGAAGCGATATCGATGAGGACGATCTCCCGATCCACCTGTTGCAGCGCTTGCCGTACCAACGGTGCATAGTCGGCATCGACGATCAAAACCTTGGCGCTTCCATGCATGAGCGAGAAAGCGATATTCGCGGCATCCAGGCGGGTATTCAGTGGATTGAGCACAGCTCCAAGCATGGGCACGGCAAAATGCGCCTCGATCATCTCCGGAATATTCGAGGCGATGATTGCCACGGTATCGAGCCGTTTGACCCCAAGCTGCGCCAGTCCGGATGCGAGCCTGGCACAGCGATCAA
>JAQGKJ010000517.1 GCA_028290165.1 Bradyrhizobium sp.
AGCAACCAAATTGAGGCCACGTTGTTTGATGAGGGTACCAACGAGCACAATGGGGAACCACTCATGAAGAGAGTTTTGCTTGGCGCAGCAGCCTTTATCGCGTTCGCGGCTCCCGCGTTCGCGGCTGACATGCCGGCACGCACCTACACAAAGGCTCCGGTCTATACGGCGCCGGAAGTGGTCTACAACTGGACCGGGTTTTATATCGGCGGCCATCTCGGCGGCGCGTTCGCGGGCAACAACAGCCTGGAGGGAAGCGGCGGCCGATTCATGGGCGGCGTGCAGGGCGGCTTCGACTATCAATTCGCGACCAACTGGGTGGTCGGTGCCGAGGCCCAATACAGCTGGCTGTCCAACAACAACAGCAACCTGACTTTCCCGGGCAGCACGGTGGTGACCGCGAAGAACAACCAGCTTGGCTCGGTGACCGGCCGGTTCGGCTACACCTGGGGTCCGGCGCTGCTCTACGCCAAGGGCGGCTACGCCTGGCGCGACAATCCCAATATCGGCGTCTCCGTCGCCGGCGTGCCTGCGGCGTTTACCACCGATGGCACGCACAAGGACGGCTACACCGTCGGCGCCGGCCTCGAATACATGTTCGCGCCGAACTGGTCGGCCAAGGCCGAATACCAGTATTACAATTTCGGCAACACCACCTTCACCGGCGGGCCGGCCCCGATCGTCGGTACGCGCTTCCGGGATGACGAGCATACCGTCAAGGTTGGCGTGAACTACCGCTTCGGCTGGGGTGGCCCGGTCGCCGCGAAGTACTGATATCGTTTCGGATCTGATCGATAGGAAAAGGCCGGCTTCGCGCCGGCCTTTTTGTTTCGATGACCAGCGAGTCCTCCGCGAAGGTCCTGCAAAGGCTGAATTTGGTACAAAGATTTACAAAGCGGCCGCGAAGTGTCAGCACCGGCAGCGAGCGCATACGCGCCAGATAGAAAGCCGCTGGGAGCACGATATTGCCGATGGCTCGGCCCGGACGCGAACACGAAACGGTTGCCTACCGCGCCGATATCGATGGCCTGCGGGCGGTCTCGATCCTGCTGGTGGTCGGATATCACGCGCTGCCCTGGCTGATTCCAGGCGGATTTATCGGGGTCGATATCTTCTTCGTTATTTCGGGCTTCCTGATCACCCGGATCATCCTCATCCAGCTCAAAGCCGGCACTTTCTCATCGATGGAGTTTTACGCCCGCCGCATCCGGCGGATTTTTCCGGCGCTCATCGTCGTGCTCGCCGTTACCTACCTGACCGGCTGGTTTGTTCTCCTCCCCGACGGGTTTTCCTTGCTCGGCAAGAGCACCGCGGCGGGCGTCGCGTTTGTATCCAATCTGTTTCAGCTCACGCAGCTCGGCTACTTTGCGCCGGATGCGACCGAAAACCCGCTGCTCCACCTTTGGTCGCTCGGCATCGAGGAACAGTTTTATATCTTCTGGCCGCCGCTGCTCTGGGTGCTTTCGGGATCGAAGCGGCGATGGTTTTGGATCGCGGCCATCGCGGCCGCGTCGTTCGGCGTCAGCCTGATGATCTTTTTCGGCTACAAGGAGTGGTCGTTTTACTCGCCGATCTCGAGAGCGTGGGAATTACTGGCCGGCGGCATGGTCGCCAACCGCTACGTCGACCATCCGGAATACGAACAACAGCGTTTCGCGCAACGCGACAACCTCCTGGCAACGATCGGCATCGTGGCCATTGGTGGCGCTGCGATCGGGCTCAATCAAAGCAGTCTGTTTCCGGGCATCTGGGCGCTGCTGCCGGTGCTCGGCGCGGTGCTGATTATCGTCTCGCCGAATTCCTCGGTGAACAGGATCTTGCTGTCAAACCGGCCGATGGTCCTGATCGGACTGATCAGCTATCCGCTTTATCTCTGGCACTGGCCGCTTTTGTCTTATCTGGCGATCGCGCGACACGGCGTGCCGAACTTCCTCGAGATCTGGATTGCCGTCATTGCCGCTTTTGTCCTCGCAGGGCTGACCTTCCGCTTCGTCGAAATCCCGCTACGCCGAAACCGAAACGCCGTGCCGGGATTGTCATTCGGATTGGTCACGATCGGCGTGGCCGGAATGGTGACGGCGATTTCCTCCGGCTTCGGCTTCCGTTTTCCTCCGGAAATTCGCGATATCGCGCTGCTCCCGCAGCAGAACAATGCCGGATTCCGCGACAAGTGTTTTTTGGAAGCACCGGGAGCTGAATTCAATTCGAGCTGCATCGATCAGGGCGAGAAGCCGCTTTTGTTCTTATGGGGCGATTCCACCGCGGCAGCACTTTATCCGGGATTGAGGAAAGCCCAGCAGACGGTCCCGTTTCGCCTGGCGCACTTTGCGGCCCCGGCGTGTGCGCCGATTCTCAACACCGGCAAAAGTTGTGACGCGGCAAATGATATCGTGCTCGGTTTCATAAAGTCGTCGCATCCGAAAATCGTACTGCTTCATGCGATGTGGGATGAGAACAAGGATCTCGACAAGCTCGGCGACACGATCGGACAATTGAAGGCTCTCAATATCCCGCGAATTGTCATTTTGGGGCCGGTGCCGGTCTGGAAGCGCACGC
Source organism: Bradyrhizobium sp. (assembly GCA_028290165.1). The sequence continues at coordinate 2,557 of JAQGKJ010000517.1, forward strand.
TGCCTCATTCGCTGGTGAATGCTTACAGACTTCAGCACGCGGTTGCCGACCGGATCGCGACCGGCGTGTCCGGGCCGCAAGGCGACGAGCGGATGCAAGCCGTTAGCCGGGCCGCCGGCGTGGAATACATCTCCGCACGGCACGCGCTCTGTAACCCCGAAGGCTGCTTGACACGTGTCGGTCCTACCGCAAACGACGTGGTAACCACCGATATTGTGCACCTGTCGGACGCCGGCTCGAGCTTCCTGGTCGAAGCGATCGGAAAAGAGCTGTTTCTCCGACCGTGAGTTCTTGCCTGCAAACGACGCCGGTGCCCGAACGACAGTGTTCCGGCCTACCAAGCGCCCAAGGCGGGCGGCACCCGGCGCCTCCGCTGGGGTGCCCGTTTGCTGCCCAGGCTTTTGAATGCGCCGGACAGGATGCAGGCCGGCAAAAAGGTGGCTCAAAAATAATTTTTGCGCTGCACGAAACTTCCGCCCGCAATCGGCTATTATGGATTTGCCGGTTGGTGGACAAACGAACATGCGTGCTTTGTTGCTAGGTTTGATCTTTTCAGTACTTACCCTGCCGTGCCTTGCCCAAACCGTCCTCAAATCCGAACCCCTTGTGCTGGCGCCCTATGAAATCGCCTTCGTGCGGGACGCCTCATGTCCTGTCGGGAAGGTTTTAAAGGTCACCGGCGCGATCAGGGGGCTGCATCGCAGGAAGGCCTGCGTGGCGCTTACCGCCGAGCAGGCGTCGCTGGCGGTGGCGACGCCGTAGAAGGCATGATCCCTCAAGGGGTTGCCTCTACTAAAACAAGCGTTGGATGAAGTGCCGCTCCCTTACGAATTCGACTCAAAATCCAGCTCTTCTTCACGCTCGGCGTCGGCCTGGTTCTTGGCGGGATCTTCCTGCGGGTCGGGCGGACAGGCTTTTATTTCGTAGTCGTTGTCCAGCACGGGCCGCGGCGCCGCCTTTTCATCTTCCGTTGCCACGTCAACCACAAGCCCGCTCTTCCGGGCATGCTTCCAGACATCCGCCTCGGTCGGATAGGCCTTGCTCAACTTGTCGTCGTTACTGAACAGCGCGTAGGGCATCGGATCGCTCCGGCAAAGCAGTTTAACGCGGCAGATGGGGCAGGGTTTCGCCGCCGCGGCAGGCCGCTCACGCGCAAGTGAAATCTTGCGTCGCGAGCCCCCCGGGGCCGATCCGGGTCTTGAGTCCCTGAGTCGTAAACGAGTCCTGAATCCGGAAAAAAATATCGTGCGAGACTCCCCGGGTAGAATCGCCGGATGTTTTTGCCGTGATGGCAACGACCTTCAAAACCTCCGGCGAGAAAGTTCATGTCGCGCTCACCGTCGCGCTGCTGGCGGCCTGCGCGGCGAACCTGGTGCTGGTATGGGGGTGGCTGTAGGCCATTGACGCCGCGCCCAATCCCTCCATCATCCGACATAAAGTACGCTGGCGGCCTGGGCCAGGCGGCGGATCGGCGGCAAGGGAGGAGGCTGGGATGATCGAGGCGCTCAAGGCGCGGGTCAACGATGATGAAGCGCTGGTCAGGCGCGGGCGGTATCTGACGACCACGTTCCTGCTGGAAGTCGGCGAGACCCCCTGGCTGATCTCGATCTTCGAAGGCCGGATCGCCTCCGTCAGCCGTGGTCCCTTCGTGATGCCGTCATCATCATTCGCGTTGCGGGCGCCGGCGGAGGAATGGGAAAAATTCTGGAGCCATCGGCCGCCGCCCGGCTCGAATGACCTGATGGCGCTGATCAAGCGGCGCGTGCTGAAGGCAGAAGGAGACCTTCATGTCTTCATGGCCAATCTTCGCTACTTCAAGGAGGCACTCGCAAAACTGCGCACCGAGGGAACTGAGGCATGAGCGCGCAGTTCGAGCCGATCGTCGGCCGCTATATGCATCTTGATCTGTTCGGGCGGAAACACCGCATCTATGTCGAGCAGGCCGGCGAGGGCACGCCGCTATTGTGCCTGCACACCGCCGGCGCCGACGGGCGGCAATACCGCGCGCTGATGAATGATGGTCGCGTCACAAGCGGCCACCGCGTCATTGCCTTCGATATGCCCTGGCACGGCAAGTCGTCGCCGCCTTCAGGCTGGCACACCGACGAATACCGGCTCACCTCGGCGCAATACACGACCATGATACTCGAGATCATGGCCGCGCTCGAACTTGACCGGCCGATCCTGATCGGCTGCTCGATCGGCGGGCGCATTGCGCTTCACTTGGCACTCGAACACCCGGAAGCGTTCCGCGCCATCATCGGACTGCAGGCCGGCGCCCATGTCGATCCCTATTACGATCTGAATTTCCTGCACCGCCCCGACGTCCATGGCGGCGAAATCTCCGCCGCCATTGTCTCCGGATTGGTCGGGCCCGACGCGCCGGATGAGGCGCGCTGGGAGACACTGTGGCACTACATGCAGGGCGGCCCGGCGTCTTCAAAGGCGATCTGTATTTCTACAAGCTCGACGGCGATATCCGGGGCCGCGTCGCGGAGATCGACACAAGCCGCTGCCCGCTGTTCCTGCTGTCAGGCGAATACGACTATTCCTGCACGCCGCAGGAGACGCTCGCCGTGGCCGAGAGCGTCCCCGGCAGCGAGGTCATCATCATGAAAGGCCTCGGGCATTTTCCGATGAGCGAGAACCCGAAGGAATTTTTGAAGCACTTGCTCCCGGTGCTGGAAAAGATCGGGCGACAAGGCCAACGATCGGTTGGTGCCGGTTGAGAGGATTCGACGCTACTTCGCGCCTCCCCCAGGGCAGGCCGACGGCGCCAGTTCAAGTCAATTGAGCCGGGACTCGAAGAATCCGACAACGCGACCGATGGCGTCTGCCGTCATCGGAGATAGGTATCCGAAAAGTCGAAGCCGTGCGGCTTGCCCGGAAAGGCAACTGACGATGATCGGCGGCAGGCAAGGACGATGGTGGTCGTCGGTCATCGTGTCGCAGGAACACCACGGCTACGACGCGCGTTAGTGGATCGGGTCGCTCATCGAACGGCCTGCACGGCCCCGCAATCCCCCCAAGCCCCACTACCACCGCGGGACCGTGCTCGTTCGCATGAAAAAGGCCGCTGGTAATATATCCAGCGGCCCACCGGGCTCAAAATTGTTTGGAAACTGAAACGCGACCCCGCCCCGGTTTCCTCAGCCTATCCGCAGTTGGCCGGGCGTGACGAGTCCAAAATCCTGTTCCATACGAGGAACAGGAGGGCTGTTGCGGTAGCGACACGAAGCCAACCGACGCAAGCGCAGAGAACTACTGCGTCGTCCAATGCGTGGCCTGCGCGGTTTCGGCAGGCGCGCCTTTGAGACAATGTCGCGCTGCCTCGATGTCGGCCTCCGTGGCCCCGTGGCTGCGCGCCCACATCTCGGCGGCGGACGCCGAGAACTTTGCTACGTAGAACCGGACCACGGCGATGGCCACGACGCATCCCCAGCGTGACAACATTTTTTGCCCCCTCGTCCCGAGATCAAGTTGCGCGACTAGTTAAAGTTCCATCGAGGGAACATGCATTTGAGCACGCGCAGTGAACTCAAATTGAATAACCGACTCGCGAATGGAAACAAGTTACCGATAAGCGAAGCAGGACTTCTCCACCGACGTGAGCAGAACGCGCGGCGCTGAACCGCGTGGTTGCGAACATGGTGAAGCTCACGACCGAGCGCGCTCGGCACGATGTCCACTTTTACCTGCGCATGATTTTATTGGTGCCGGTTGAGAGGATTGAACTCCCGACCTTCGGTTTACAAAACCGCTGCTCTACCGCTGAGCTAAACCGGCAAACCCCGTGATTTCGACAATCGAATGCCTGACGGGGCACGCGCTAATGCCTGACGGGGCACGCGCGCCGTCAAATACCAGAGTTGTCCGGCAAGGGCTACAGGCGCCAACACCGGAAATCCAAGTGCGAAGTCGGCGCCGGATGCTAAATTCGATCGAGGGAATCAGATCGGGCTGGTGAGACGCGATCTGGCTAACAGGCTGCCGTTGACTGCTGCATTTGTCTTATCGATGTTTCTCCCCGGACTGACGGCGGCTCACGCGGCCGATCCCGGATTTTGCAAGCAATATGCCCAGGCCGCGCTCAACCAGGTGCGTGGCGGACTGGCCAATCCCCGCTGCGCCGGCGGCCTGCAAGGCGCTCGCTGGTCATCGGATTTCGCGGTCCACTATGAGTGGTGCCTCGGCGCCTCCTTCGGCGCCGCCGGCACCGAGCGGGATGCGAGGACGCAGTATTTGAGGGGCTGCACCGGCCGGTAACGGCGTGCGCGAAAAAGGGCGGCATGCCGCCGCCCTTTTCGTTGTCGTCAGATCCAGGCCTTACTGGCAGGGGTGCCGCCGACCGTCTTCACCCTTGAACCAGGTGCCGGGCTGACAGACGAAGCCGTTAAGCGCGGCATCATTCTGCGGGGCATAGCCCTGACGCGGTCCGCCGCGATAGCTGTTGTTGTAGGAGCCGTAGGAACCGTCGTTGTAGTAGGCGTATGAATTGTCGCGGAACGGCGCGGTCGCAATGGCGCCTGCGGTGCCGATTGCGCCGCCTACCACGCCGGCCGCGACGTCGGCGGGCCAGAAACCGGAATCATAGCGGCGATCCCACCGGTTGTCGTTCCAGCTGCTGTCCCAGCCGTTGTTCCAGCTATCACTGTTCCGAGAGGCATTTCGAGCGGCGATCCGGCGCTGATAGTCGCCGGTGTAGGGATTTCCCGGTCCCTTGTTCTGGCAATTGGCGTTCGGATAGAACTGCGCGCAATAGCCTGGATTGTAGATCACCTGCTGCGCCGCGGCGGGGCCTGCCAGCGCGGATGAGAGAACCGCGGCAGCGCCAAGAAGTGCGAATTTCATCAAGGGTATCTCCCTTCTCGTGACGCAAACCCAAGCGCGCGCTCGAGCGGACGTTCCAATCTTTCTCTCGCGCCGATTCAAACAGATGTGATGTTCCCGAGGGCCATTCGCGGCGGGAATTGAATCGGGGTTGCGCAGGGTTCAAGCCGATGTGAAGCTCAGGTTCCAGAGATAGGCAGGACACATGTTTGGAATTCTGGGGCTGGGATTTCTGCTCGGCATGCAGCACGCGCTCGAGGCGGACCATATCGCGGCGGTGTCATCGATCGCCGCGCGGCGAACCCATATTGGCGACATCGTCAAGCACGGACTGACCTGGGGCCTCGGCCATACCCTGACCTTGTTTGTCTTTGCCGGCGCCGCGATCCTGCTTGGGCACGCCATCCCCGAGCAACTCGCGCGCCCGCTGGAAACCGCGGTCGGCATCATGCTGGTTGGTCTCGGCACCCACGTATTGTGGCGGCTGTGGCGCGACCGCGTGCATTTCCACAGGCACGGCCACGGCGACGGCACCGTCCACATCCACGCCCACAGCCATGCTGGCGAAGCCGTATCCCATGCCCGCGCGCCCCACAGCCATGCGCCCCACACCCATGAGCATAGCTTTCGCTGGCGCACGCTGCTGGTCGGACTGATGCACGGCATGGCCGGCTCGGCGGCGCTTCTGGTGCTCGCGGTATCACGGGCCTCCAGTCCTGTGGCCGGGCTCGGTTACATCGCGCTGTTCGGGATCGGATCGATGGTCGGGATGGGCGCGCTGTCGACGGTGATCGCGGTGCCGCTGGCGGTCTCCGCGCGCTGGCTGACCTGGGCCAACAGCAGCCTGCAGGGTGCTGTCGGCGTCATCACGACGGCCATCGGCGTCATGACGATTTACGAAACCGTCCTTGCGTAACAGCGCGGGCCCGGCGTTAACACTTCGATATCGCAATCGCTTGCAGTTGAGCGAGGCTAAATCCTAACGCATTAGGCTTACCGGCAGTTTGGCTGCCGGTTTTAACCCTTACGCCCCGGCATTCGGTTAGGTTGCCCTGAGCAATCGGGACTCCAAGCCATGCGCGGTGGGTTAGTACTGGCAATTTTGATCGGAACGACAGCTGCGGCTCTGGCCGACAGCAGTCCTGTCCTTGTCATTCCCGGCCGTCCCGGAGTGCCCATCATCATTAACGGCGTCGACGCGTCCTATGCCGTGGTCGAAGGCGACTGGGGCCTTGCCAAGAACGAGCATTTCACGCCCACGGTCTATGGCGGCCGCCCCGTCGAGCCCGCGCCGAACGTCGGTCATTATTATCCGAGCGCCGGTCATCTGCCGGGCTACGGACGCCTCGAAATCGAACCGCCCGCCAACCGCCGGCTGCCGCAGCCGGCGGAGATCTATCATCAATCATGGTCGGCGCAATCCACCCCGCAGCCGGTGCAGCCCGAGGTACCCTTTTATCCGCCGCCGGTGATCTTCGCGCCGCAAGGAGGCGACATGCAGCAGGAATTTTCAGGCCCGCCGCAAGATCAGCATCGAAGACCACGGAAACTTCCACACTAGAGCCATGCCAACAAAAACAGGTCCACAGGAGAGAGTAATGCGTCAATTGATTTCAGGATTGGTAGCGGCAGTTGCCGTGATGACCGCGAGCGCCGTGCCCGCGATGGCGTGCGGAGGCGGACTGTTCCAGAGTTCGTGCTGCGGCCAGGCCTATGTCGAGCCGTGCGCGCAGCCCCAGGTCTACGTTTCCCCCGCACCGACCTACAGCTATTCGGGCTGCAACACCGGTTGCGGCGGCGGCTGGGCCTATGAGCGGCTGCCCGATCCGGTGCACCAGTATTACTATGTGAACCAGGGCCCGACCTATTCCGGTCCCGGCAATTTCGCGCCCTATCCGACCTATGAGGAGAGCGCGCTGTCCGCCTATGAGGGCACCGGCGCCTACGGCTATCGCGCCCATCGGCACCACAGCTATCGCTACGGCTACGCGCCCCGCAGCCATCGCTATGGCTACGCACCCCGTAGCTATGGCCCGCGCTACGGCTATCGCGAGCACACGCTGCGCCGCTACTACTGATCACCGCCTTTAATCCAAGATATCAACTAACCTAAGACATCAGCGAACCTAAGACATCAACGCCCGTTCGCATCCCGCGAGCGGGCGTTGGTTTTTTCTCAAACGGTCAGCCCATCAGGCCGAGCCGGCTTGCGCCGATATAGAGCCCCAGCACCGCGGCGTTCGAAACGTTGAGGCTCTTGATTTCGCCGGGCATGTCGAGCCGCGCCACCACGCTGCAGGTCTCGCGCGTCAATTGCCGCAGGCCCTTGCCTTCGGCGCCGAGCACCAGCGCCAGGGGCTGCCGCAACGCGACCGCGCCGAGATTTTCGCTGCCCTGGCTGTCGAGCCCGACGGTCATAAAACCCTGATCGTTCAGTTCGGTCAGCGCGCGGGCAAGATTTTGCACGGTGACCAGCGGCACCAACTCCAGCGCGCCGGAGGCGGATTTTGCCAGCACCCCGGTCGCCTCCGGTGAGTGACGCGCGGTGGTGACGATCGCCTTGACCGCGAACGCCGCCGCCGAGCGCATGATCGCGC
>JAQGKJ010000518.1 GCA_028290165.1 Bradyrhizobium sp.
GAACATTTCGATCGCGCTGTTCATCAGCGATCATCTGCAATGGGCCGGCATGACCGCGGTTCGCTTCGCGTGGTTGCTGGCGTTGGGGAGACTCACGGTGGTCGCGTTTTTTGCGACTTTTGTGGTATTCCTCACCCGCCCCTCGATCCGCAAGAGCGGCGGCTGCGACGAAGCGCTTGCGATGGCGCTTGCGATCGGCAGCCTGATCAGCTTCGTCAGCATGGTGCTGGCATCGCAGGTCGGCGAGACTGGCGCGCTGCGGCTGCATGCGACCGAACTGTTGCTGCTGCTCGGCACCGCGATCGTGCTGCTGGTCGAACGTCCCGCGCGGCCGCAGACCGAGCGCAGCGAGAACGCGGACCAACTATCCCTTGAGCAGCCCCAACTCGCTGACAATCGCTGACGCTTCCTTGACCGCGTGGTTGGCCGCCGGCACGCCGCAATAGATCGCCTGCTGCAGCAGGATCTCCTTGATATCGTCAGGCGTAAAGCCGCCCTCCGTCAGCGCTGCGCGGACGTGAAGCCGGAATTCGTCCCATTGGCCGAGTGCGACCATGGTGCCGATGACGAGCACGCGCCTCGTGCGATGGTCAAAATGCGGCCGGGTCCAGATTTCGCCCCAGGCATGGCGGGTGATCAGATCGAGGAATTCGGCGTTGAACGGATTCTTGTTGGCGAGCGATTTATCCACCCAGGCGTCGCCAAGCACCTTGCGGCGCTGGATCATGCCGTCATCGCGGCGCTGTTGGTCGTCCATGGTCGGCCTCTGGTCAGCGTTGCGTCAAAAAGCCTATCACGGCATCGGTGAAGGCGTGCGGCTGTTCGACATTGGAAATATGCGCGGCATCCAGAATGGTGAGGCTCGCGCCCGGAATCTGGCTGCGGATGAATTCGCCGGCGGCGATCGGCGTTGCCATGTCGTGGCGCCCGGCAATCACCAGCGTCGGGCTTTTGAGTTTGGGCAAGAGGTCGCGCTGATCGAGTGTGCTCAGGGCTTCGCAGCAGGCGAGATAGCCTTGTACTGGTGTTGCCAACAGCATGGCCTTCATATTCGCCGTGATCTGCGGCTCGCGTTCCCTGAAATCCGCGGTCAGCCAGCTGGCGATGACAGTGTCGGCGATCGCCGCGATGCCGCCTTCCTTCACCGCCTTGATGCGGTTCAACCAATTGGTCGGATCGGGATAGTAGCAGGCGGTGTTGGAGAGAATGATCTTGCCGAAGCGCTCGGGCGCGTTGGCCCCTAACCACTGCCCGACCATGCCGCCCATCGACAGCCCGCACCAATGCGTCTTCTCGATATTGAGGTCGTCGAGGATCGCCAGCACGTCGCGGCCAAAACGCTCCATGGAATAGGGGCCGGGCGGCACGCTGGATTTGCCGTGGCCGCGCCGGTCATAGCGGATCACGCGGAACATTTGAGCGAGCGCCTTCATCTGCGGCTCCCACATCTGCAACGTGCAGCCCAGCGAGTTCGACAGCATCAGGGTCGGTCCGCCGTCACGGCCTTCGACGGATACGTTGAGCAGGCAGCCGTCGGCATCGATCATCGGCATTGGCTTAAATCTCCACTGTCATGGGCAGACTAAAGCGCGAAGCGCGTCTTCGCATTAGGTGATCCGCGCATCCATCTGAAGAAGACTCTATTCAAGATGATGGATTGCCGGGTCAAGCTCGGCAACGACATTTCAGGAAGACCCGTCAGATTTTATTGTCCTCGATCCCAGCGAGCAGCTGGTCGATCAGGGCTTGCGAGACCCCCTGATAGGCCATCGGCTCGAACAACTTTGCCAGTTTGGCTGCACTCAGATGTGCGGTGACTTTTGGATTTTTTGTCAGCACGTCGCGCAGGTGCTTTTTCTCAGCGACCGCCTTTTGGCTTGCGCCCTCCACCAGATGATGGGCCTCGCTCTTGCCGATCTTTTGGGCGAGCGCGAACGTCACCGCTTCAGCCATGATCAGCCCGCCCGTCGTGTCCAGATTGACACGCATCCGCGCCGCATCGACTTCCAGCCCTTCGGCAATATCCACGGTTGCGGCGAGCGCGCCGGATGTGACGAGCAGCAGCATCGGCAATGTCGGCCATTCCGCGTGCCAGGGCCCGGCGCTGCGCTCGTTGTCCTGAACTTGGCTTGCGAAAATCGTTGCCGCTAGGTTGGGCGCCATGATGGCGGCCGCCAGCCCGGTCGCGGCGGCGACTGGATTGCGCTTGTGCGGCATGGTGGACGAGCCGCCGCGGCCTTCGCCGGAGGGCTCGAATGCTTCGCCGACATCGGTCTGCATCATCAACTGGACATCGCGGGCGATCTTGCCACAGGTGCCTGCCACGATCGCAAACACGGAAGCTGCTTCGGCGATGCGGTCGCGATGGGTATGCCACGGCGCATCGGGCAGCGGCAGTTTCAGCTGCAGCGCCAGTTTTTCCGCGACCAGCATTCCCTTGTCGCCGAGGGCAGCCAGCGTTCCCGCCGCGCCGCCGAACTGCAGCGCTAGTCCCTCCTTGCGCACCCGCCGCAACCGGATGCGCGAGCGGTGCAGGGCGGCGGCATATTCCGCAAGTTTTAAGCCGAACGGCATCGGCAGGGCATGCTGCAGCCAGGTGCGCGCCACCATTGCCGTGTTGCGATGTTGGGTGGCGAGTTTGGCAAAGCCCGCGATGGCGCGGTCGGTATCTGCGAGCAGCGCATCTATGCCCGCGCGCAAGGTCAGCATGGTGGCGGTATCGATCACATCCTGGCTGGTGGCGCCCCAGTGCACATAGCGCGCCGCCTCAGTGTCGATCGTGGCGACCTCGGCGGTCAGCGCCTTGACCAGGGGAATCGCAAGATTGCCGGAGCGGGTCGCGGCCTCGGCGAGACCTGCAAGATCGAACTGGCTGGCCTGGCAGGCTTTCCCGATCGGGCCGGCCGCGCTGGCGGGGATGACGCCGGTTGCGGCCTCCGCGCGTGCGAGCGCTGCTTCAAAATCGAGCATGTTCTGCAGGCATACGACATCGTCGCATACCGCGCGCATGGCGGGGCTCGACAGCATGGGGGCGAGCAGGGGGGAAAGGGAAGTGCTCATGATGTGCGCGACCTAACCACCCCCGCCAGCCTCTGCCAATCCCAAAGCGCAAGTCCCAAACCGCACAAGCCTATTGCGCTGCGAATTTGCATCGCTTGTCATCCGTCCGTCCCCTTCCTTTTAGGGCTTGCGTGCTTTACTTGGAGGACAAGACGGCGAGAAATCCGGGAGGCACCACGATGGCCATGACAATGAACGGCGAAGTCCAGCTGGCGGCGCCTCGCGAGGCCGTGTGGGCCAAATTGAACGATCCGGAAGTACTCAAGGTATGCATCCCCGGATGCGAGGAATTGGAGAAGACCGAAGACAATGGCTTCCGCGCGGTCGCCAAAATGAAGATCGGGCCGGTGTCGGCGCGCTTCAAGGGCCGCGTCACGCTGAGCGATCTCGATCCGCCGAATGGCTACAGGATATCAGGCGAAGGCGAGGGCGGCGTAGCCGGCTTCGCCAAGGGAGGCGCTACGGTGGCGCTGGCCGAAAAGGATGGCGGCACGCTGTTGACTTACGATGTCGAGGCCCAGATCGGCGGTAAGCTGGCCCAGCTCGGGCAGCGGCTGATCAACGGTTCGGCCAAGAAACTCGCCGACGAATTTTTCGCAAATTTCGCGAAGGCGGTGCAAGCCTAGTTGTCCTTAAAAAGGCTAGTCCTAACCGAAGTCCCATCAGGTCATATCAGGCCAAGCCCCAGGTGAGGTTGCTCATTGCCGGGATGGCCCATATTATGGCCTTGGAATGATTTCAATGACTGTGCTGCTGTGCAATGCAGCGGCGCGGCTGAAGAGAGTGCTGAATGGCCAAGATTTCCTTGATCGTGAACGGTAATCCCGTAAATGCCAATGTCGACCCCCGTACACTGCTGGTCCAATTTCTGCGCGAGAATCTGCGGCTGACCGGCACCCATGTCGGCTGCGATACGTCGCAATGCGGCGCCTGTGTCGTGCATCTCGACGGCAAGGCGGTCAAATCCTGTACCACGCTCGCGGTCATGGCTGTCGGGCACGAGGTCAAGACCATCGTGGGCCTTGCCCCCGAAGGCGCGCCGCTGCATCCGATGCAGGAAGCCTTCCGCGAGCATCACGGCCTGCAATGCGGTTTCTGCACTCCCGGCATGATCATGACCGCGGTCGACATCGTCCACCGCAAGGGCCACGATCTTACCGATCACACCATCCGCGAAGAGCTCGAAGGCAATCTGTGCCGCTGCACCGGCTATCAGAACATCGTTCAATCGATCGCGGCGGGCGCCAAGGCGATGGCGAACTCCGATCTCGCATAACGAACGTCCCGCACGGCGATTAGGAATACCCCATGTACGAATTTAAATATCATCGTCCGGCGACCGTGCGGCAGGCCGCCAATCTCCTGGTCAAGAATGAAGACGCCAAGGTGATCGCCGGCGGTCATACGCTGCTCCCCGTCATGAAGCAGCGGCTCGCCAGCCCGCCGCA